>NZ_QKNZ01000010.1:0-40893 GCF_014156605.1 Flavobacterium sp. SOK18b | reverse complement strand
TACTGCTATTGGTGCGTCATCATTAGCAACGATTGGATTGGCAACTACAATTGTTACACTAGCTTGATCACAGTTTCCTGGTGGTGCTGGTGTGGCTCCTACTTCACAAATCTCATATACTACTGTATACGTTCCTGATGGTGTGTTAGTATTTACCGTAATAGTTCCATCTCCATTTAAAGTCAATCCTGCTGGAACAGTGATACCACTTAAGGTTACGTTTCCTGGATTAGTTCCAATAGTTGGGTTTAATACGCCATCTAAAGTATCATTGGATAATATATTTGGTGTAGTGTCACCTGCAGTTACTGCTACTGGTGCGTCATCATTAGCAACGATTGGATTGGCAACTACAATTGTTACACTAGCTTGATCACAGTTTCCTGGTGGTGCTGGTGTGGCTCCTACTTCACAAATCTCATATACTACTGTATACGTTCCTGATGGTGTGTTAGCATTTACCGTAATAGTTCCATTTATATTCAATGTTAATCCTGCTGGAACAGTGATACCACTTAAGGTAACGTTTCCTGGATTAGTTCCAATAGTTGGGTTTAGTACACCATCTAAAGTATCATTGGCTAATATATTTGGAGTACTGTCGCCTACAGTTACTGCTACTGGAGCGTCATCATTAGCAACGATTGGATTGGCAACTACAATTGTAGCAGTTGCTTGCTTGCAATTTATTGGGCTTGCCCCTATTTCACAGATTTCATATACTACTGTATACGTTCCTGATGGTGTGTTCGCGTTTACCGTTATCGTTCCGTCTGAATTCAATGTTAATCCTGCTGGAACGGTTACCCCTGTCAAGCTTACTTGCCCTGGGTTGGTTCCGATTACTACTGGATTGCCATTTAAAGTATCATTGGCTACAACACTTGATGTGCTGTCTCCGGTGGTTACAGCTATTGGCGTATCATTATTGGCAGCAATTGAGTTGGTAACTTCCACTGTAGCAGTAGCTGTATCGCAATTTGAATTTGCAGGCGTTGTTCCAGATTCACATAACTCATATGTAATGGTGTAAGTTCCAGTTGGGGTATTAGCCGCCAAGGTTACTATTCCATCCGCATCAATACTTAATGGACCTGTTGTTAATGGAGTAACATTCGTATTAATAGTTGTTACTAAAACTCCATTTAGTGTATCATTGACTAATACATTCAATGCCGTAATAGTAGTATTACTCGATGAAATGCTCACAGATGGATCGTTTACAGCATCTATACTATTAGCTACTACTACCGTTACAGTAGCCGAATCACAATTTGCTGGTGTTACGCTTAATCCTGTTGATGAATCAGCCTCACACAATTGGTACGTGATACTGTAGCTTCCACTTGGGGTATTAGCCGCAACGGTTACTATTCCGTTTGCATCAATACTTAATGGACCTGTTGTTAATGGCGTTACATTCGAATTGGTAGTTGCTACTGCAACTCCATTTAGCGTATCATTTGTTAATGCATTTAATGCAGTAACAACGGCATTATTAGAAATAACTGTTACCGATGGGTCGTCTATGGCATCGATTGGATTTAAAACTGTTATTGTAGCGATAGCACTAGTACAATTTGCTGGAATGACATTCAATCCTGTTGAAGGATTGGCTTCGCACAGTTCATATGTTATGGCATAGCTTCCACTTGGAGTATTTCCTGCTAACGTTAATACCCCATTTGAATCAATACTCAATGGACCTTCAGAAACTGGGGTTACATTGGTATTAGTTGGTGTAACTTTAACATTATTTAAGGTATCATTATCCGTTACATTCAATACTACTTTTGGATTTACTCCTGCATTTATTGCTGCTGGAGTATCATCATTGGCATTAATTGGATTTAAAACTACAACTGTTGCGGTAGCAGTTGTACAATTAATAGGATCTGCTCCGGTTTCACATAATTGATAAGTAATACTATAGATTCCTGAAACTGTATTAGGAGCTAGAGTCAAATTCCCATCTGCATCAATACTCAATGGACCTGTAGTTATAGGTGTAACATCTGTATTAGCTGATGTAACTGCTATTCCATTTAAATTATCTGCTCCATTACCGTTATTAGCTAATACATTTCCAACTGTTGTCGCCACTGTAGTACTTGGAACTTGTGTAGCAAATGTATCGTCAAACGCATTAATTTGATTACTAATAAGAATTTTTGCATTTGCAATATCACAGTTTGATGAATTTATCTTTTCACATATTTGGTAAAAAACCATATAGGTACCTGAAACCTGTCCAGGAGGAACTGTAATTGTACCATCACTATTAAGTACAAAACCTGCTGGTGCTGTTCCACTTAAAGTTAATACAACATCTGCCGGATTTAAAATAGTTCCATTCAGAGTATCGTTGTTCAATACTGAAGTGGTGGTTCCACCAATTCCACCAGTGTAGGGTACTGCTGTAAAATCATCAACAATGGCATCTACTGCAGCTTGTGAAACATTTACAGTTACTATAGCTGTACTACAATTAGCTGGTGAAGAACCTATTTCACATATTTGATAGGTTAACGTTTGAGTTCCTGCAGGAGTACCTGGCGCTATTGTAATGGTACCATCTGGATTTAATGTTAATGTAGGATTTGAGACTGTTGTTGTTAAAATTACATCGGCTGGATCAACTGGTGGGATTCCACTCAAGGTATCATTCCCTAAAACTGAACCAGTTGTAGCTCCTGGAAGCCCTCCTGTTGTATCTGGATTTGCTACAATAGCATTTAAAACTACTATTGTGGCTGTGGCTGTTTTACAATTTGCAGGATCTGCTCCCACCTCACATATTTCATAAGTAATGGTATACGTCCCAGAAGGTGTATTTGCTGCCAAAGTGATATCGCCATTACTTGCTATACTTAATGGTCCTGCTGTTTGTGGCGTAACATTAGTATTGGCATCTGTAACGAAATCTCCATGCAGAGTATCATTAGCTGTAACATTTAAAACAACTTTAGGAACTGATGATGTAGCTACTGCTGCCGGTGTATCATTTACTGCAACCAACAGATTCTGAACTACAACAGTTGCTGTAGCTGTATCGCAATTGGCTGGACTCGCTCCTATTTCACACAATTGGTAGGTGATGGTATAGGTTCCAGATGGTGTATTAGCAGCTAATGTTACATTACCATCAGCATCTATACTTAAAGGCCCTGTGGTAATTGGCGTTACATCCGTATTTGACCCACTTACTAAAACAGTATTTAGAGTGTCATTGCCTGTAACATTTAAAATGTTTGTAGGGGTCGCGCCACTAGCTACCGTTATTGGACCGTCATTTACAGCATCGATTGGATTTAAAACCACTACTGTAGCAGTTGCGTTATCACAATTAGCTGGTGTTACGTTCAATCCTGTTGATGAATCAGCCTCGCACAATTGGTACGTGATGCTGTACGTTCCACTTGGAGTATTAGCCGCAAGGGTTACTATTCCGTTAGCATCAATACTTAATGGACCTGTTGTTAAAGCAGTTACATTCGTATTGGTTGTAGTGGCTGCTATATTACCTAATGTATCATTGGCTAATACGTTTAATGCTGTTACAACCGTATTGTTTGATGCAATAGTTACTGATGGATCATTTACGGCATCGATTGGATTGTTTACCACAACTGTAGCTGTAGCAGTATCGCAATTTGCTGGGCTTACATTCAATCCTGTTACTGGATTGGCTTCACACAATTGGTACGTGATGCTGTAGCTTCCACTTGGGGTATTGGCCGCAACGGTTACTATTCCGTTTGCATCAATACTTAATGGACCTGTTGTTAATGGCGTTACATTTGTATTGGTTGTAGAAGCTGCTATGTTACTAAGTTCATCGTTATTTAATACATTCAATGCAGTTACAACGGTATTGTTAGAAATAACGCTTACCGATGGATCGTTTACGGCATCGATTGGATTTAAAACTATTATTGTAGCGGTAGCAGTATTACAATTTGCTGGAATCACATTCAATCCTGTTGAAGGATTGGCTTCACACAGTTCATATGTTATTGTATAACTTCCGCTTGGAGTATTTCCTGCAAGCGTTAACACCCCATTTGAATCAATACTCAATGGACCTGAAGAAACAGGCGTTACATTGCTGTTAGTTGGTGTAACTACTTCTCCATTCAAGGTATCATTATCCGTTACATTCAACACTGTTATTGGATTTACTCCTGTATTTACTGCTGCTGGAGTATCATCAATGGCATCAATTGGATTTAAAACTACAACTGTTGCGGTAGCAATTGTACAATTAATAGGATCTGCTCCAGTTTCACATAATTGATAAGTAATACTGTAGGTTCCTGAAACTGTATTAGGAGCTAAAGTCAAATTCCCATCTGCATCAATACTCAATGGACCTGTGGTTATAGGTGTAACATCTGTATTAGCTGATGTCACTGGTACTCCATTTAAACTATCTGCTCCATTACCGTTATTAGATAATATATTTCCAACTGTTGTCGCCACTGTAGTACTTGGAACTTGTGTAGCAAATGTATCGTCAAACGCATTAATTTGATTACTAATAAGAATTTTTGCATTTGCAATATCACAGTTTGATGAATTTATCTTTTCACATATTTGGTAAAAAACTATATACGTACCTGAAACCTGTCCAGGAGGAACTGTAATTGTACCGTCATTATTAAGTACAAAACCTGTTGGTACCGTTCCACTTAAAGTTAAGACAACGTCTGCCGGATTTAAAATAGTTCCATTCAGAGTATCGTTGTTCAATACTGAAGTGGTGGCTCCACCAATTCCACCAATATAGGGTACTGCTGTAAAATCATCAACAATGGCATCTACTGCAGCTTGCGAAACATTTACAGTTACTATAGCTGTACTACAATTAGCTGGTGAAGAACCTATTTCACATATTTGATAGGTTAACGTTTGAGGACCTGCAGGAGTTCCTGATGCTATTGTAATGGTACCATCTGGATTTAAAGTTAATGTAGGATTTGAGACTGTTGTTGTTAAAATTACATCGGCTGGATCAATTGGTGGGATTCCACTCAAGGTATCATTCCCTAAAACTGAACCAGTTGTAGCTCCTGGAAGCCCTCCTGCTGTATCTGGATTTGCTACAATAGCATTTAAAACTACTATTGTGGCTGTGGCTGTTTTACAATTTACTGGACTTGCTCCAACTTCACATATTTCATAAGTAATGGTATACGTCCCAGAAGGTGTATTTGCTGCCAAAGTGATATCGCCATTACTTGCTATACTTAATGGTCCTACTGTTTGTGGGGTTACATTAGTATTGGCATCTGTAACGAAATCTCCATGTAAAGTATCATTAGCCGTTACATTTAAAACAACTTTAGGAACTGTTGCTGTAGCTACTGTAATTGGCCCATCATCTACTCCAATCAACGGATTCTGAACTATAACAGTTGCTGTAGCAGTATCGCAATTGACTGGACTTGCTCCAGTTTCACACAATTGGTAGGTGATGGTATAGGTTCCAGAAGGTGTATTAGCAGCTAATGTTACATTACCATCAACATCTATACTTAAAGGTCCTGTGGTAATTGGTGTTACATCTGTATTTGATCCTGTTACTAAAACAGTATTTAGAGTGTCATTTCCTGTAACATTTAAAATGTTTTTAGGGGTTGTTGTTGCAGCTACCGTTATTGGATCATCATTTACAGCATCAACTACGTTTACTGGAACTGGTGTACTTGTTGCTGTATTATTTGCAGGTGTTGGATCAGCTTCGTTGGCTGAGATGGTTGCTGTATTAGCATAGCTACCTGTTGCATTTACCGTGGCTACAACTTCTAAAGTAGCAGAAGCTGCGTTCGCTAAACTTCCAACCGTCCATATTCCTGAAACGTCATCATAAGAACCAACGGATGCTGTTGCACTCACAAAGGTATAACCTGCCGGCAATTGATCATTCACAACTACAGAAGTTGCTGAACCAGGACCATCATTATTTATTGTTAAGGTAAAAGTTACGTTACTTCCAACATTTGGAGTAGCATTATTTACAGTTTTAGCAATTCTCAAATTGGCAAAACCATCTATAAAATTTCTTCCCGTAATTGACTGAAAACCAAAAACAGAATTACCTATAATATTGTCGTTTGCGCCATCAACATCTGAAACATTCGAATAACCAGCTAAATTAGTTTGCGTAATTGTATAGGTACCTAAACTAGCAACTGGAATCACAAACGAGTAATTACCCGAAGCATCTGTTGTAGTAGTTTGATTGCCTGGTCCTGTTAGGTTTATCGTAGATCCTGCAATTCCTCCAGCACCTTGTAAAGAAACATTACCACAAACTAAGGGCGCACTCAAAACTGTTGTTACCCTTCCTGGATAAGTAATCTCTTTAAAATATAGGGAATTAAGCCTAGCTACAGTAGTTCCTCCTATAGCACCCATTGTAACTTGAATTGAAGAACGATTCTCATAATAGCTTGTGTAGGCAAAACTAGGCGCCACACCAATACCCGCTTGCACTGCAGGAGTAGTTGCAGTACCTCTAAAAGTTGTTGACGTTGTTGTATATGTTAAACTGGTTGGACTTGAGTTGAATGTTGCATCAGGCAAAGACATCTCAACATATTCTCTTAAATTTGCATTATCACCATCAATGTCCAAAGCTGATGCATAAAAATTCAAAGGCACTGGATTAGCTACAGTTCCTCCGGCGGTAACAAAATTGATTGTAAATGTAACGGCAACTGGATTCCCGCCGTTTGTTAATATAGAGGGTTGAAAAGCCGAATCAAACCCATCAACACCTTCAGTTACTGCTGGAATATCAATATCCTGGATGGTTGGTGTACCTCCTACACCATTAAACGCAGCCACTGTAACTAAAGCGTCAACACCTGCTGTTACATTTGCAAAACGATACACGTCACCCACATTAGCAACACCGTTATTACTACCTGAATAAAACACTGCATTTTCAAAACTTAAATTGGCTATTGTTGTTGGCGCGTTACAAGCCCTTTGCGAAGAGGAATCAAATGGAACTGCAGTATATGTTGACGTATTGTTCCCTGGTGTTGGATCGACTTCGTTTGCTACAATGGTTGCTGTGTTAGCATAATTACCAGTAGCATTAACTGTTGCGACTATAGATAAAGTTGCGTTGGCTCCATTAGCTAAATTGCCAATTGCCCAAACACCTGTTCCATTATTATAGGTACCTGCAGAAGGTAATGCACTAACAAAGGTATAACCCGTTGGTAGTAGATCATTAACTCTAACGTTCGTTGCTGCACTTGGCCCTGCATTAGTTGCAGTTAAGTTAAAGGTAATAGTGCCACCTACTTTTGGTGAAGCAGTACTTCCTGTTTTAGCAATTCCTACATTAGATAGAGGAACTGGAACTGGTGTACTAGTTGATGTATTGTTGCCTGGTATTGGATCTGCTTCGTTAGCTTTAATGGTTGCAGTATTTGCATAACTTCCAGTTACCTTTACTGTGGCTGTTATCGTTAACGTTGCTGTTGCACCATTCGCTAAATTGCCAATGGACCAAATTCCCGTTCCACTTGCATAGGTTCCTGTGGCTGTTGATGCACCCACAAACGTGTATCCTGAAGGTAAAACATCAGTTACTACAACACCAGTAGCCGCATTTGGTCCTGCATTATTAGCAGTTAAAGTAAAAATTACATTGGTCCCAACATTTGGTGTTCCATTATTTACTGTTTTGGTAATACCTACGTTTGCTTGTGGAACTAATACTGTTACTGTAGCGGTTGTACAATTAATAGGATTTGCTCCAGTTTCGCAGATTGTATAAGTAACCATGTATGTTCCTGCTGGAGTGTTAGCTGCAAGAGTTACATTACCATCGGCATCAACTAAAATGGGTCCCGTCGTTATTGGAGTGACATCCGTATTCGTTGTTGTTACTGCAACTCCGTTTAGAGTGTCGTTCGTTAATACCGTTCCTAATGCTACTGGATTAGTACCTGAGGGTGACACAAATGAATCGTTTGTTGCAATTAACGATATAAATTTTGCCTCTAAGCTTGTCAAACTAGCACAAACATTACTAGTATTTTTGACTATAGCTCTGTATTTATAACCATTCATCGCAGCAGTAATTTGACTAACCCCTAATGTAGCTTCTGTTGCGTTGGCATATGTTGGATTAGAACCACCATTATTGATATTCTCCCAACCCGCGCCAGCACCTTTATCTACTTGCCACTGATATGACATACCTGTTGTTGTACCAACAGCAGCTGAATAGTCAGGCACTCTATTTGAAGTCGTTCCGGTGTAAGTAGTAGTACTTTTTACATTGGCTACCACAGTAAAAGTTGCAGAACCATTTACTACTGAAAAACTATCTGATGGTTGTGACGTTATAGCTACTAGTGAAGCCGTGATAACATTTGTATTTGTACCGCTATAACTAGCAGCATTTACTTTGCCATCAGCAGCAACTCCTGAAACATTCGTTGGATTAGTAGAATTATACGGAGCTACGATTCCACCATACGTTCCATCACCATTAGTATCTGTTCCTGATAAAGCATAAGCTTCATTAGCATCTACGCAACCATCATTGTCAGAATCAGTATCATAAGCGTCTGGCGTGCCATCAATATCGTGATCAAAATTATCATTTACACCATCTCCATTAGAATCAACATAACCCGGAATATTAGTGTCTCGATAATTTGCAATTCCATCTCCATCCTGATCACCATCTGGCGAAAGACCTGAACCATTTCCTTCTGATGTATCCAAAATACCATCATTATCATCATCTAAATCAATACTGTTTCCAATTCCGTCACCATCATAATCCAATAAATCTAAAGTTAATTCGCAAGCAAAACCGTCATTTGAATTTGAAGGTGACGCAATAAAGACTTTTTTAAGTGTAGTGGATGCAGAATTTGCTACATTATCAATACGATAAATACCTCCTGAACCATTGTTAAATGCATAAAAATTACCACTAAAGTCCTGCCAAGCCGCACCGTAACCCGTTCCTGACGGAGGAATATTGTCAAGTGTTGAATCAACTGTTAATGAACGAACTGTAGAAACACCTGTAGCTAAATTTATGGCGTATAAGTTTGTGCCCGTTATACCATAAATCACATTATTTAACAAAGCGTAATCAGCGCACGCTACAAATGTACCAGTTACCGGAGTTTCAGTTACTGCCACAGTAGTGGTAGATGTAGTAGACAACGATAATCCATTAACGTTAAAACTAATTATTTTACTATTGTTTACAAAACCTACTTTATTTCCCTCTGCAAACAAGGTGTTACTGAAATTAACTAAAGTTCCGCTTAACTGGATAGTTCCGACGTGTTTGTAATTATTGGCCGGATCATAAACCCTTACAGTATTTGAGCCTAAACTACTATATACATATTGAGTGACATAGTTATAAGCACTATTACTGGCACTTGAATTGTTTACACCTTCCAATTCTGCTATTGTAGAAAAAGTTTGCGTAAACTGATTGTATTTTTTTACCTCTGTTTTCAGAGTAGTTGCATTACCTACGGTTTGATAAAACGTAAGCACGGGACCACATAGAGGCTGTGCCTTTACAATTGCTCCGCTAAACAATAACAGTACAATAAAAAATTGTATCGCAATTGTTTGAAAAAAATGCAGTGAAATAAATTTATTCAAAAAGTATTTTTTTTTCATATGGTCTAACTTTATGATGTAAACAAAAAAATAAATGATGGTATTAAATAATGATATTAAAATTTACGTTAAAACACTGTTAACGGTTTTATTAGAAAATGCAAAATTAAAATATAATTTAAGCATTCAATACTAGCCTAGTATAAATTAGATGAAAGAGCTTTTAAAACCGATAAAATACGTCAGAACCCCTCTAAAAAATGGGGATTGCAACGTCCAGTATAATCAAAAAATAAAGAAACGCCTACATATTTAATCTTGGCCTCTTAACTTAGTGGAAAAAACTGATACAAACAATTACCTTTAGATTGGCAATAAACATAACCGTAGTTAAATTTAAAATTCAACATTTTGAACCTACATTTTTTTCGATGAATAGCACAAAAGTATCGACAGATGCGTCTTAATTGTAGAGCAACTAAGTAAAAATTAAAATACAAAATAAGGCATGCCAATCGTGAATTACAAATTCAGCTATTTTGTATCGCTTATACATATTAAGAAAATCTATATCTAGTACCAATATTCAAAAAAAAGGCTGTCATTACTGACAGCCTTAATTACTTCTTGAAAAAAGTTTTAATCGCAACCTTCAACTCCACAACTATTGCCCTCGTTATTACTTAGAACAGTAACTTTAAAATCAAACGCACCTTCATCCCAAACTTTTTGAAGTGTTTTTAAAAAGGTTTCCTCATGCTGTGCGCCAGATATGGCATACTTGGCATCGAATACAAAAAAGGGAACTCCTTGAACACCGATGTTTTGCGCCTCCAACATGTCTTTTTGCACTTCATCAGCAAAAGCATCTGTTTGTAAAACTTCATCAATAGATTCTGAATTCAATCCTACTTCAAGCGCCATATTTTTTAACGCATTAAGATCATTGATATCTTTACCATCTGACAAATATCCTCTAAACAACAACTCTTTCAAAGCATCGGCACAATTGAACTTTTTGGCTAAATGCAATAACCGATGTGCATGCTGAGAATTAGCCATGATAGCTTTTTCAAAATGAAAATCTAAACCAGAATTCTTGGCGTTTTGAGTCATACTATCCAGCATTTCTTGAGCCCAAACTTCATCTTTTTTATATTTTTCAGCTAAATGTTCTACTAAACTATCATTGGCAGAAGCCACAAAATTAGGATCTAGTTGAAAACTTTTCCACTCAATTTCGACAGCATCTTTGTGCTCGAAATTTTGCAAAGCACCTTCTATTCTTCTTTTTCCAATGTAACAATACGGACACATGATATCCGACCAGATTTGTATTTTTAAAGTATTTCCCATAATGTTATATTTAGAAAGCGATTATGTAATTTGTATATACAAATTTATAAAAATATATCTAGAGCCAGCATAGTTATAACGTTAAGGCATTCATAAAAAAAACCATCAAAATTACTCTTGATGGTTTTTAGTATAATTGAAAGACTTGACTTTTTACAAAATATCTAAAACTAATGAAGGAAATAAACCTAAGGCAATATTTAACACAATAGCACTAACTGCCACGGCATAAATAATTACTGGAGTTCCTTTTCGCTCTTCATTAGCATCTTTAGTATACATGGCTAAAATTAATTTGAAGTAATAGCCCACACTTATAATTGAGTTCACAACTGCTACAATTACTAAAGCCAAATAACCCGCTTGAATGGTTTCACTAAACAAAACTAATTTTGCAAAGAAACCTGCAAAAATAGGAATACCAGCCATAGATAACAATGAAGCAGTAAGGATTGCAGCAAGTATTGGATTTGTTTTACCAAGTCCATGAAAATTTACAATATCCTCGTTATCTCTATTTTTACAAACATATAGCAACACACTAAAAGCAGCCATTCCGGCAAGAGAATATGCTGAAGCATAATACAACAAGCTACCTGCAGAAGTAGAAAGGCTTAACAAAGTCATTAACATAAAACCTGCATGAGATATCCCCGAAAAAGCAAGCATACGCTTTACATTAGTTTGTCTCAATGCCATGATATTACCCACAGTCATAGACGCCATAGATATAACAACTACTATTATTTTGAATGACTCTGTCATGTCTGCATTCAACACAGAAAGTAATTTATACAAAGTAGCCATTGCCACAACCTTTGCTAAGGTACTCATTAACGCAGTCGTTAATGCTGGTGAACCCTCATAAACATCAGGTGCCCAGAAATGAAATGGAACAGCTGCCACTTTGAACAACATTCCAATAGTAAGCAATACAATACCAATAGGAAACCAAACTGGTAATTCCGCAGAACGAGAAAGCTCAGAAATTTCAATAACATCAAAACTACCCATTGCGCCATATATCAAACAAATTCCAAAAAGAATAATCCCAGAAGCAAAAGATCCCATCAAGAAATACTTCATTCCAGCTTCATTACTTTTTAAATTCATACGATCACTAGCAGCAAGAATATAAAGAGCAATTGATAAAACTTCGATCCCTAAAAAGAACATTGCAAGATTCCCAAAAGAAACCATAGCTACCGCACCAGCTAATAAGAAAATTTTAATAGCAATAAAATCGGAAATTTTAGATTGGTGATTTTCATAAAAATTATGACCTAAGGCAATTAAAAAAATTGTCAAAACAATAAACAAACATGAAAACGCAGATGAGAATGTACTTACTGCAATCATATTGTTGTAATAACTTTCGGCCGTATTAAACTCAGAAACTGTTAAGCCCAAAACTGCTAATAAACCCAATATAGAAATTGGTACAATTGCTTTTCTAAGGTTAAAAATTTCGAACAAAAGGCATAAAACACCTAATCCTATTATAGCTATTAATGTATTCATTTGTTGATTGTTTGATTTAGGATTTACACAATAGAATGAAAAAACAACTAATGTTAAAATCTATAAACCTAATTAATTTGTATTTCTTTTATTTTGATCTAAAATGTTATGCTTCTTGCGTACTAATACCTTTGCGTTAACAAAAGAATTTGTTCTAATGCTGGTGTTATCAAATCATTAATTGGTTTTGGATACATCCCAAAAAAGAATAAAACACCAACTATAATTAACAACGATACGGTCTCACTTGCTGTAACATCTGTAAAAACTTTAGAGTTAGTTTCACCCAACATAGCGTGTTGAAACATTTTTAACATGTAGTAAGCCCCTAATATAATTGTAGTACCACCTACAATTGCAAACCAAATATTTACTGTGGACAAACTATATAAAACTGTGAACTCACCTATAAAGTTAAACGTAGTAGGCAACGCCACCGATGCTAAAACTAAAATTAAAAACAAAGAAGTAAATTTTGGTGCTTGTACACGAATACCTCCCATTTCTGAAATTACTCTTGTTTCATATCTTCTAGAAATGATTTCAGCAACAAAAAACAAACCTACCACAACAAACCCGTGAGCAATCATTTGTAAAATTGCACCTCTAAAACCATCAAGATTTAAGGCATAAGTTCCAGAGGCAATCAAACCAACGTGTGCCAAAGAGGAATACGCTAATAATTTTTTTAAATCTCTTTGTTTTAATGCTACGATAGAACCATACACAACTCCCACAAGCCCTATACCAATAAGTAAGTATTTGTACTCATGAGCCGTAACTGGTGCTAATGGTAATTGCCAACGGATCACACTATACAAACCCATCTTTAACATGATACCTGACAAAAGCATGGTTCCTACAGTTGGAGCTTTTTGATACACATTAGCTTGCCAAGTATGGAAAGGTATTAAAGGAATTTTTATAGCATACGCCAAGAAGAAGGCTAGAAAAATCCAAAATTGCTCTGATCTCGATAAATTTAAAGCATAAAGATCTTGAATTAAAAAACTACCAGCTTTTTGGTACAAATACACAAAAGCCACTAACATAAACAAAGATCCTGCTAAGGTATAAATGAAAAACTTTACAACAGCTTTTTTACGTTCATCAGAATTACCGTTACCCCAAATAAGAGCTATAAAATAAATAGGCACTAACGCTAATTCCCAAAAGATATAATAAAGCAATCCATCAGAAGCTAAAAAGGTACCCACCATAGCAAAGGACATAAACAAGACCAATGCATAAAAAGATTTCGAGTTTTGATATTGATTTCCAAATGATGAAAAAATAATAATAGGTGTCAAAATAGTAGTTAATAATAACATCACTAAAGACAATCCATCTGCAGTTAATGCAAAAGAAACTGCTGGCTTACTAATCCATGGACTTATAAAATTAATATTTACACCAGCATTATATTGATTGAGCAACACAAAAGAAGCTACAGCTGAAACTAACCCAAAAAACAAAGCTACTTTTGAAGCTAACTTATTTCCAACTAATAAGGTTGCAAAGGCACCAATCAAAAGTATAATTAAAATTAGAGATACGTTCATTTGAAAATTTTTAATGATTTCAAAAGCCACTCATCATGACTTTTAAAAGATATTTAATATTACTGAAATTTATAATCTAACACTAAACCAGAAACAAGTAGGATACAATAGCACACAATCCTAAAACAAAAACAAAAAGATATAATCCAATACTTCCACTTTGAATTTTTTTACCTTGGTAACTGATTTCATTTGTTACTTTTCCAAAACCGAAAACAATTGCTGATAATCCCGTTTCTACGGTATCTCTAAAAAAGCGAGATAATACATTAATTGGCTTCACAAATAACAAATCATATCCTTCATCAACATAATATTTGTTATAAAGTACTTTTGCAAATCCAGTGATGCTTTCATCTGAAGTAGGAACCGAATTTTGTTTGATATATTTACTGTAAGCGATTCCTATTCCTACCAATCCACCAACAACAGCAATTGCCATTAAAATGTATTCTGTAGTTCCAAGATGGTGTTCTGCGGCAGCTAATTTTGGTAAAATTGGAATCAAATAATGATTCAACCAACTGTTTCCAGGCAAACTAATCACACCACCAATTGTAGCTAATATTGCTAAAATAACTAAGGGTGCAGTAATTAATGCAGGACTTTCATGCAGATGATGCTTTTGTTCAGCAGTACCTCTAAATTCTTTGTAGAATGTTAAAAACATCAAACGGAACATATAAAATGCAGTCATTATAGAAGCAATAGAAGCAACTACCCATAACGGGATATTATGATGGAATGCTACCAATAAAATTTCGTCTTTCGAGAAAAAACCAGAGAATAATGGAACTCCAGATATTGCTAAAGAAGCAATCAACATGGTTGCAAAAGTAATGGGCATTGCTTTTTTCAATCCACCCATGTTGCGCATATCTTGCTCTCCGTGCAATGCATGAATAACTGATCCTGAACCTAAAAACAAACAAGCCTTGAAAAAAGCGTGCGTAATCACATGAAAAACCGCAACTTCATAAGCTCCTAAACCTAATGCTAAGAACATCAAACCTAACTGCGATACCGTTGAGTAGGCCAATACTTTTTTGATATCATTTTGAACTAAACCAATAGTGGCAGCAACAAGAGCTGTTGCAGCACCTACTATAGCTATGACATGTTGTACTTCAGGCAACAAATCAAATACAAAATTCAATCTAGTAATCATGAATATACCAGCAGTTACCATGGTAGCAGCATGTATTAATGCTGAAACTGGTGTTGGTCCTGCCATTGCATCTGGCAACCACGTATACAAAGGAATTTGTGCCGATTTACCACAAGCACCTATAAACAATGCAAAACCTGCTACTGTTAACCAATATAAATCAAGATTAGTTGCTCCAGCAATTGCAGTTTTTAAAGTGGTATAATCTAGTGTCGAAAATAAATTACCTACAATAAATATCCCTATCAATAATCCTAAATCACCAATACGGTTCATGATGAATGCTTTCTTAGCTGCATCATTATATTCTTGGTTTTTATACCAAAAACCAATTAGCAAATACGAACAAAGCCCTACGCCTTCCCAACCGATGAACATGACTAGTAAATTACTTCCTACAACAAGTGTGATCATAAAAAATACAAACAAATTCAAATACGCAAAAAACTTGTGCATATTTTCATCGTCATGCATATAACTGATAGAATACAAATGAATCAAAGAACCAATTCCTGTTACAAAAAGCAACCATAAAATAGAAAGTTGATCTAATAAAAATCCGAAATCAACTTTAAAATTACTGATTTGAATCCAATCAAAAAGTGAAATTTGAAAGCCATTTGGCTGCGCAGCATTTGCACCAAAGAAAAAACAAGCAGCAATAAAAGAAATGAAAACTGCAAGCGTACCTACAATTCCAGAAACTGTTTTACCTAGGCTTTTGCCAAAGAAAACATTAATTAAAAATCCTAAAAAAGGAGCGAGAACTAAAACTAAAGCTATATTGGTATTCATTTCCATTTATCCTTTTAAGTTTTTTAAATTATCAATTGTAATCGAACCTAAATTTCTAAAAATAGAAACTAGAATGGCCAATCCTACCGCAACTTCTGCAGCAGCAACTGCCATAGAGAAAAACACAAAAACCTGTCCTTGCGCGTCTTGATGGTATGTTGAAAAGGCAACAAAAAGTAAGTTAACGGCATTCAGCATAATTTCAATTGACATAAATACAATAATAGCATTTCGTCTGTACAACACCCCAAAAACACCAATACAAAAAAGTATTACGCTCAGGAAAATATAGTTTTCTATACCAATGTGGTTTAAAATATTATTCATTTTATTTTTGCAATTTTTCTTTTTTAGACAATAACACAGTTCCTATCATCGCAACCAATAGTAATATAGAAGCAAATTCAAACGGAACCATATATTCATTCAAGAGTATTTTACCCAATACTTTAATAGATTGATAATCTTCACCCGTAGTTACATACTCCCCTACAATTGGTTTTGAATTGATAAAAATCGCAATCAGTACTAAACAAATCAAACAAAAAGAAACAATTGCTCCCAATCGTGTAATTCTTGGTCGGTGAACTTCCTTCTCCTCGTTCAGATTCATCAACATGATCGTAAACAAAAACAAAATCATGATAGCTCCTGAATATACAATCACATGTACTATGGCCAAGAATTGCGAGTTTAATAACAAATAATGACCTGCAATAGAAAAGAAACAAATCACCAAATAAATAGCACTGTGAATTGGGTTTCTACTAAAGATGGTTAAAAAAGCAGTTGCTAAAGTGATAGCAGCCAATACACAAAAAATTATAAGTATTGTAGACATTAGTTAGCGTTTTTTAGTTGAGCATTTTGAATTGCCATTTCAAGCGGCATCACTAGTTTATCTTTACCAAAGATAAAATCTTCTCTCTCATAACTAGCTGGAACAAGAACTTTAGATGTGGTTAGGTAAATTGCGTCTTTCGGACAAGCCTCTTCGCACAACCCGCAAAAAATGCAACGCAACATATTGATTTCATATATCGAAGCATATTTTTCCTCACGGTATAAGTGTTTTTCATCCGCTTTTCTTTCCTCAGCTTTCATCGTGATGGCTTCAGCAGGACAAGAAAGAGCACACAAACCACATGCTGTACAATTTTCTCTACCTTGCTCATCTCGTTTCAACATGTGCTGTCCACGATACACCGGACTCATTTTTCTTACTTGCTCAGGGTACTGAATGGTTACTTTTCTAGTAAATAAATGCTGGATTGTAATTATCAATCCCTTGATAATCGCTACAAGATACATTCTTTCCCAAAAAGTCATCTCTTTGTTAGAGACTAACTTTTTTCTTCCCGATAAGGATATACTTTCTATTGACATTTTTTATTTTTATTTGAAGCTTAATCCTGCTATTCGTTTCAATCTTTTTGTTTTTAAAGAAAAAACAAAAAGGATTTCCACTACTATCAGGGCTAGGGCTTTTCGGTACTAATTAAAATCCTAAATAAGCAGCAATATCTGCTCTCAAAATTACAATTCCGGTAATCATAATATTAATGATCGATAGCGGAATTAATATTCTCCATCCTAAATTCATTAATTGATCGTATCTAAATCTTGGAATAGTCCATCTTACCCACATGTAGAAAAAGATAAAACCACATAGTTTTACAAATAATGCAGCAAAACCTATTATATTTCCAATATTTACACCCCAATTCTCCACAACCCAACTCATTCCTGGATAGTTGTACCCTCCAAAAAACAAGACCGCTAAAATAGTCGAAGAAATGAACATATTAGCATATTCTGCAAATAAATAAAAACCCATTTTCATCGAGGAATATTCCGTATGATAACCACCAATAAGTTCACTTTCGCATTCAGCTAAATCAAAAGGAGTTCTGTTTGTTTCAGCAAAAGCACAAATCAAGAAAATAACAAATGATAAAGGCTGGTAAAATACATTCCAATTCATCCCTGCTTGTTGCGCAGATATCTCTCTTAAACTTAAAGTACCTGTCATCATTAATAAAGCAATCATAGAAAGTCCCATGGCTACTTCATACGAAACCATTTGTGATGCAGCACGAACAGCTCCCATCAGAGAGAACTTATTGTTAGAGGCCCATCCACCAATCATGATTCCGTAAACACCCACTGATACTACTCCAAAAAAGTACAACAAACCAATATTTAAATCAGTTGCTTGAAGTAAAATATCTCTACCAAATAAATGCAATCTATCTCCCCAAGGAATTACCGCACTAGTCATCAAAGCAGTACTCATAGCAATAGCTGGACCTACAAAAAACAAAAATCGGTTGGGAGTATTAGGTTCAAATTCTTCCTTTGAAAATAATTTTAAACCATCTGCAAGTGGCTGAAAAAGACCAAAAGGCCCTGCTCTATTCGGACCCACACGGTCTTGAAGCCAAGCAGCTACTTTACGTTCTGCCCATGTTGAGTACATGGCCATTAACATTGTTAAAGCAAAAACAACAAGTATAACAACACTTTTTTCTATGATAAATACGCTATCCATTATTACCCAAGCTTTTTTGATTCATAATATCTTCTTGTGTCAATGGAATTTGTGCCATACTGATTTTTTTACGATCCGTTTCTCTACCTTTTAAAATGGTTTCCTCCGTAGCAATTTCAACTTTCTGTAACTTTCTGTTGTATTTATTTTGGTTGATTACCGAGTCTTTTTCAAAAGCTCTTGGTCCTTCAATAGTCCAATCTTTTAAGTCTTTGTGATCAAAACGACATCCGTTACAAATAAATTCGTCAACTTCATGGTATTCATCTTTTCTTCCTGTAACACGTTGAATTTCGTCACCAAACATCCATACTGTAGTTTTTCCAGAGCAGGTAGGACAATCTCTATGTGCATTGTATGGCTTACTAAACCAAACTCTAGATTTGAATCTAAATGTTTTATCTGTTAAAGCCCCAACTGGGCACACATCAATCATGTTTCCAGAAAACTCATTATCAACCGCTTTTGAAATACACGTTGATATATTAGAATGATCTCCTCTATCCATAACTCCATGTACACGATCGTCTGTCAATTGATCAGCAACCATCACACAACGGTAGCAAAGAATACAACGGTTCATGTGTAATTGAATATTGGGACCAACGTCTTCTGGTTCAAATGTTCTTTTTTCTTCAATGAATCTCGATTCTGACTTTCCGTGTTCAAAGCTTAAGTTTTGCAAATCACATTCTCCAGCTTGATCACAAACCGGACAATCTAATGGGTGATTAATCAACAAAAACTCTGTTACTGATTTTCTGGCTTCTTGTACACGTGGAGATGATTTACTATTCACTTCCATTCCGTCCATACAACCAGTTACACATGATGCCATTAATTTAGGCATTGGTCTAGGATCAGCTTCACTTCCTTTTGCAACTTCTACTAAACAACAACGGCATTTTCCACCGCTTCCTTTTAGTTTAGAGTAATAGCACATCGCTGGCGGAACTACTTCTCCACCTATCATACGTGCTGCCTGCAGGATTGTTGTTCCTGGTTCTACTTCTATGCTTTGACCGTCTATGGTTACTTTCATGTTTAAAGTCTTAACGTCTTAAAGTTTCATGTTTCAAGTTATTCAACCTGAGTCCTGAAACAAATTATACTGTTTGCTTCGCTACTAAATGTTTTACACTTGAAAAAGGCTCCGCTACAAAATGATCTCTATTTTTAATTTTTTCTGGGTAACGAATGTGGTATTCAAACTCATCTCTAAAGTGACGAATTGCTGCTGCTACTGGCCAAGCTGCCGCATCACCTAGTGGACAAATTGTATTTCCTTCAATTTTACTTTGAATGCTCAATAGCAATTCGATATCTTCTTCACGACCGTGGCCATTCTCTATTCTATGCAATACCTTTTCCATCCATCCCGTTCCTTCACGACAAGGAGAACATTGTCCACAACTTTCATGGTGGTAAAAACGAGAGAAATTCCAAGTATTACGAACAATACATGCTGTATCATTGTAAACTATAAATCCACCCGATCCTAACATAGAACCTGTTGCAAAACCTCCGTCACTAAGTGATTCGTAGGTCATTAAACGATCCTCGCCATTGGCAGTTTTATAAATTAAATCAGCAGGTAATACTGGTACTGAACTTCCTCCAGGCACAAAAGCTTTCAAAGGTCTGTCTGAACTCATTCCACCTAAATACTCGTCAGAATTCATGAATTCGTAAACACTTAAGCCCAATTCAATTTCATAAACACCAGGATTTTTAATATGTCCCGAAGCCGAAATTAATTTGGTCCCTGTTGATCTTCCTATTCCTATCTTGGCATAATCTGCACCTGAATTGTTTATTATCCAAGGCACAGCTGCAATAGTTTCTACATTATTCACAACCGTTGGGTTTGCCCAAAGTCCTGAAATTGCAGGAAATGGCGGCTTGATTCGAGGATTTCCTCTTTTCCCTTCTAATGATTCAATAAGTGCCGTTTCTTCACCACAAATGTATGCACCACCACCTATTTGTACATATAAATCAAGATCATACCCTGAACCCAAAATATTTTTTCCTAACCAACCTGCAGCTTTAGCTTCGGCAATGGCTCGCTCTAATATTTTATAAACCCACATGTATTCTCCACGAATGTAGATGTATGAGAGATTTGCTCCCAATGCATAGCTAGAAGTGATCATCCCTTCAATCAATAAATGCGGAATGTATTCCATCAAATAGCGATCTTTGAAAGTTCCCGGTTCAGACTCATCCGCATTACAAACTAAATGTCTTGGCTTTCCTGATTTTTTGTCGATAAAACTCCATTTCATTCCAGCAGGAAACCCAGCTCCACCTCGACCTCGTAGTCCAGAAGTTTTCACCTCTTCTACAACTTCATCAGGTGTTAAACTCTTCAAGGCTTTCTCTACTGATGCATATCCTCCATTGGCACGATACACTTCATAGGTCTTAATTCCTGGAATATTTACTTTATCTAATAATATTTTCTGTGACATATTATTTATCGTGTAGCATTATTGTATTGTTCTTGCAATCTTCAATTAACTGATCTACTTTGTCTTTTGTCAAATGTTCTTTGTAAAAATCACCCAATTGCATCATAGGGGCATATCCACAAGCACCTAAACATTCCACTCCTCTAACTTCAAAAAGACCGTCCTGAGTAGGTTCCCCTACTTTTACACCAAGTTTGTTACAAGTATAATCCATCAAGTCCTCTACACCATTCAAACAACATGGAGAAGTTTGACAAAACTCAAACATGTATTTCCCTACAGGTCTTCTGTTAAACATGGTATAAAACGACACAACCTCATAAACCTCTACTGGCTTAATCGCTAGTATCTCGGCAACCTTGTCCTGTAATTCAATACTCAACCAATCATTGTGAGCATCTTGTACTTCGTGCAAAACGGGTAACAAAGCTGATTTTTGTTTGCCTTCAGGATAATGACTGATTAGTTCATTGATGCGATTCATCAATGCTTCGGTCATATTTATTTCTTGTTTGTACTGTGTTCTTTCCATTTTTATTTCTTTTAACCGCTACGTGCACAAAGAAGGCACAAAGTTTACAAAGATTTATTTTTTTAGAAATCAAAAGATCTACTTTTTAATTCCTGATTTTTAATTGAATTTATGCGTCTAATTCTCCAGCGATTACATTCAAACTCGACAAAATAACAATCGCGTCAGAAAGTAACGAACCTTTAATCATTTCTGGATATGCTTGATAATAAATAAAGCAAGGTCTACGGAAATGCAATCTATAAGGCGTTCTACTTCCATCAGTTACTAAATAGAAACCTAATTCTCCGTTTCCACCTTCAACAGGATGATATATTTCGGCAACTGGAACAGGAACTTCTCCCATTACAATTTTGAAGTGATAAATTAAGGATTCCATATTAGTGTACACATCCTCTTTTGGAGGAAGGTAGTAATCAGGAACATCTGCATGGTATTCATTTCCAGCAGGCATTTTTTCTAAAGCTTGACGAATAATACTTAAACTCTCCCAAACCTCTGCATTACGCACACAAAAACGATCGTAAGTATCACCTGATTTTCCTACTGGTACAATAAAATCAAAATCTTCGTATGAAGAATAAGGTTGCGCTACTCGCACGTCATAATCAACTCCTGCAGCACGTAAATTAGGACCTGTAAAGCCATAAGCCATTGCTTGCTCTGCAGTTATAGCCCCCACATTAACGGTTCTATCAATAAAGATTCTGTTTCTTTCAAATAAATTTTCAAACTCTTTCCAAGCCACAGGGAATTCTTCTAAAAAAACATCTAGTTTTCTAAAAGCTTCTTCTGGCCAGTCTCTTTCAAAACCACCAATTCTACCCATGTTAGTTGTCAAACGAGCACCACAAATTTCTTCGTAGATTTCATATACTTTTTCTCTAAATTGAAAAACATATAAGAAACCTGTATAAGCTCCGGTATCAACTCCTAAGATCGAATTACAAATAATATGATCGGTAATTCTAGCCAATTCCATCACAATAACTCTTAAATATTGCGCTCTTTTTGGCACTTCAATATCGAGTAATTTTTCAAGAGTCATCCACCAACCCATGTTATTTATAGGAGATGAACAGTAATTCATTCTATCCGTTAATGGAGTGATTTGATAAAAAGGTCGGTTTTCAGCAATTTTTTCAAATGCTCTGTGAATGTATCCAATTGTAGGCTCAGCTTCAAGAATACGTTCTCCATCCATCAACAAGATATTTTGAAAAATACCGTGTGTTGCAGGGTGCGTAGGACCTAAATTTAGAATCGAAAGTTCGCTACCATCTTCATTTAACTGCTCTGCAATTCTTTTGGCATAACGATGCTCTGGTGGTAATAATAGTTCTGACATTTATTTAATGTGAAAAATTATAAAAGTGTGCTTTTTTAATAATTATCGGTTGTTCTTCCAAAGAAACGATCGTCTTTATCTGTTCTTCCGCTATCTTCCATTGGAAACTCTTTTCGCATAGGGAATGAAATCATTTCATCCATATTCAAAATTCGTTTCAACTGTGGATGTCCTATGAAATTGATTCCGTAAAAATCATAAGCTTCTCTCTCCATCCAGTTAGAACTTAAAAAAATGTTTGAAATCGTTTTAATTTCTGGTTTCTCCCCGTTAAGATATGCTTTGATTCTGATTCTTTTATTTTCGTACCAATTGTGCAAATGGTACACAACAGCAAACTGATGATCTTCATCATTATCAGGATAATGGATTCCACATAAATCAGTTAAAAAATGAAAACGTAATGTAGTATCGTTTTTTAAAAATAAAATAACGGCTGTTATCGTTTCAGCATTTACTTCAAATGAAAAAATATCTTTTTCTTGTTTGAATTCAAAAACAGCCTCTTGAAATGTTTCGACTAATTTTTCTTGTATTTGTATCGTTTCTAGCGCCATTATTTATTTGATATTATAGGAAGCTAATAATTCTTGGTATTCAGGTGAACTTCTTCTTCTTACAGATTCTGTTCTTACCAATTCTTGCAATCTCATGACTCCATCAACAATTTGTTCTGGTCTTGGAGGACATCCAGGAACATAAACATCTACAGGGATTACTTTATCAATACCTTGCAAAACAGAATAGGTATCAAAAACTCCACCTGATGATGCACAAGCTCCAACTGCAATAACCCAACGAGGCTCTGACATTTGTTCATAAACTTGACGCAAAATAGGAGCCATTTTCTTTGAAATTGTTCCCATCACAAGCAACATATCAGCTTGACGTGGAGAAAAACTCACTCGTTCTGATCCAAAACGCGCTAAATCATAATGCGATGCCATTGTTGCCATAAACTCTATACCACAACACGAGGTTGCAAAAGGCAACGGCCAAAGCGAATTTGCTCTAGCTAAGCCTACTACATCATTGAGTTTAGTAGCAAAAAACCCTTCACCAACAACACCTTCTGGAGGGGCAACCATACTTACATTTGAATTACTCATCTTTGTAAAATTATGAATTATGAATTATGAAGTATGAGTTCATAATTTAAATTTTAAAAACATTCTTTTATAATAATTAGAAATTGAAATCTATATAATTCGTTATTTCTAATTCCTAATTAATTTTTATTCCCACTCTAGGGCTTTCTTTTTTATGATGTAGAAAAAACCAACTAGAAGCAACATCATGAAAATGATCATCTTCACCATTCCTTCCATTCCCAATTCTTTAAAATTGATTGCCCATGGGTACAAGAAAATAACTTCTACATCAAACAAAACAAAAAGGATGGCTACAAGAAAATATTTAACTGAAAACGGAATCCTAGCATTTCCAACAGATTCAATACCACATTCGAAATTTTTATCTTTAACCTCAGACGATCTTTTAGGACCTAATTTTCCAGAAACTATAATAGTTCCTACCACAAAACCTACAGCTAAAAGGAACTGCATTAAAATAGGAATGTAATTTAATTGATCTGATTGCATATTATGATTTTTATGTATGAGAATAAGCAACAAAGATAACTTTCAAATTATTAAATAACAATAATTTTTTTAAAATACATGCGAACTACATCGTTGTAAATTTGCAATTTTTATTAATTATAAATAAGGAGTGTTCTTTTATTCTTTGGGAAAGCTGAGAGGAAAATTCAAAACTAAAGTCAACACCTTATATCTTGAAATTTTCATTATTAGTACTTTATCCCATAAAAAAAACGTCCCGATATTCTCGGGACGTTTTAAACTTTCGTAGGCAAAAAAAAATATTTTTATGCTTAGATCACTGCTACTTTCGCAGCAACTTTTCCTTTTCTTCCTTCTTCTTCTTCATAGCTAACTCTGTCACCTTCGCGCAATTCTTCCGCGTTGATTCCTGAAGCGTGAACGAAAATGTCTTTTCCTGTTTCTTCGTCTGTAATGAATCCGTAACCTTTAGACTCATTGAAAAATTTTACTGTACCTGTACGCATTGTAATTGTAATAATAATTTATAATGTAGCAAATGTAATATTTAATACAATACGAAATGCGTTCTTATCTTTTTATTTTGTAAAAATATTGATATTCAACGTTTTCTAACAATCTTAAGACCGCGTGAAGCTACGCTAATTTTATATGTAATTCTTTTAACTGTGAATCATCAATAACTGATGGTGCATCAATCATGACATCTCTTCCCGAATTATTCTTAGGAAATGCGATGAAATCTCGTATAGTTTCCTGTCCGCCTAATATTGCAACAAGTCTGTCTAACCCAAAAGCCAATCCACCATGAGGAGGTGCCCCAAACTGAAATGCATCCATTAAGAAACCAAATTGCGCCTTAGCTTCTTCCTCGGTAAAACCTAAATACTTAAACATTAATTGTTGCGTAGCTTTATCATGAATACGGATAGATCCACCACCTATTTCGTTCCCATTCAAAACCATATCATATGCATTAGCACGAACTTTTCCAGGATCAGTTTCTAGCAAGTGCATATCCTCTGGTTTTGGTGATGTAAACGGATGGTGCATAGCATGGTAACGACCACTTTCCTCATCAAATTCTAACAAAGGAAAATCAACTACCCAAAGCGGAGCAAACTCATCTGGCTTACGCAGTCCAAGACGTGTAGCAAGCTCCATACGCAAAGCTGATAATTGTGTTCTTGTTTTATCTGCTGGACCTGATAATACAAAGATCATATCTCCTGGTTTTGAGTCAGTAATTTTGGCCCACTGCGATAAATCTTCTTGATCATAAAACTTATCTACTGATGATTTATAAGTTCCGTCATCATTACATTTTACATATACCATCCCACTAGCTCCTACTTGCGGACGTTTTACCCAGTCAATTAATGCATCAATTTCTTTACGGGTATAGTTTCCTGCTCCCGGCACAGCTATACCCACCACCAATTCGGCAGCGTTAAAAACTGGGAAATCTTTATGTTGCGCGTATTGATTTAACTCCCCAAACTGCATCCCAAAACGGATGTCTGGTTTGTCATTTCCGTACGTTTTAATAGCATATTCATAGGTAATTCTTGGGAATTTTTCAACCTCAACACCTTTTATTTCTTTTAGCAAATGGCGCGTTAGTCCTTCAAAAACATTCAAAATGTCTTCTTGCTCTACAAATGCCATCTCACAGTCAATTTGTGTAAACTCTGGTTGTCTGTCTGCACGAAGGTCCTCGTCACGGAAACATTTTACAATTTGAAAATATTTATCCATTCCACCCACCATTAACAATTGCTTGAACGTTTGCGGAGATTGTGGCAAAGCATAAAATTGTCCTTCGTTCATACGAGAGGGCACTACAAAATCTCTAGCTCCTTCTGGCGTAGACTTGATTAAATAAGGTGTTTCTACCTCACAAAAATCTAGATCCGAAAGATACTTGCGTACTTCCATAGCTACTTTGTGACGAAAAAGCAAGCTGTTTTTAACAGGATTACGTCTGATGTCAAGGTAACGGTACTTCATACGAATGTCTTCTCCACCATCTGTTTCATCTTCGATAGTGAAAGGAGGAGTTAAAGCTGCATTTAGAATTGTTAATTCGGTTACCAGAATTTCTATTTCACCAGTAGGGATATTTTTATTCTTAGCTTCACGCTCAATAACAGTTCCTTTAACCTGAATTACAAATTCACGGCCAAGAGTTTTTGCTAGTTCAAAAACAGATTTTTCAGTACGACTTTCGTCAAAAATTAATTGTGTTATTCCATAACGGTCTCTTAAATCAACCCAATTCATAAATCCTTTATCACGTGATTTTTGAACCCAACCCGCAAGAGTTACATTAATACCGGTATGCGAGGCATTTAACTCGCCACAATTATGACTTCTATACATCTTCAAAATTTTAGTTTGTTTTGTCCTTAGACTTGTGTGCAAATTTAGGACTAATTATGAATAATGAATTGTGAAATAAGAATTTTTAGCAATAGGATTTTTAAACCTTTTAAGTTCAAATGTTAAATTTTAGTTCAATGTTACCAAATTGTTAACATAAAGTTTTTTTATTGTAAAATACTTTTTATCTTTGTTAAGCTAATATGAATTTTAAAAACCCCACATCATGAAAAAATATATCATCTTTGCCGTATTACTGTTTACAGGAATCGCATCAGCTCAAGAAAGTAATCCAAAACTAGAAGCCATTGGAGAATTAGTAAAAACAACTTACTACTTTGAAAATGGAAAAGTTCAACAAGAAGGATTTTTCAAAAACGGAAAACTAGAAGGAATTTGGACTTCATTTGATGAAAACGGAAACAAACTAAGTGTTGCTACTTATGCAAATGGAGAAAAAATTGGAAAATGGCTTTTTTGGAATGGAAACAAACTAAATGAAGTAGAATATTCAAACAGTAGAATTGCATCTGTTAAAACTTGGAAACAAGACGCCCTAGTTAACAATTAATTCGTTTTTATAAAGGTTAAAAAAAAGCTTTCGAGTAAATCGAAAGCTTTTTTTTTGATTTAGAATCAGTACCAAATTGTAAGGTAATTTCAAATAAAGTTCATTAGATCTAATTTATTAATCAAAATGAACCTCATCAAGATATGAAAGCCTGCTCTGAAAATATTCTTTTGAAATTCAGAACAGGATTATCATTTACCAAAAAATGGTGTAAAATGCTGCTATCAGAGATAATACCACCAACATCCCAACAGTAAAACCAGGTGACATTTTAAACATGGTACGGTCTATTTCTAAACCATTTGTTTTAACTCCACGCGCAGTTTCATACATGCTTATGGCATACATACCAACAACGCAAATCAAGAACACAAAGCCCATACGGTCTATGAAAGGAATTTCGTAAATACCATTTGCATTTGGAACTGAAAAACCAGTAGCATTTAAGAATGATAAATCAATAATAGCTGGCATAAATTTGAAAGCAAGCGACAGTAAGAAACCACCAATAGTAGCAAACAAAGCAGCATTCGAAGTAGTTTTTTTCCAGAAGAACCCTAAAATAAACATAGCAAAAACTCCAGGACTCACAAAACCTGTATACTCTTGAATATATTGAAATCCTCCTTTTTTATCAATTCCTAAAAATGGAGCCACAACTACAGCAATCAGCATAGCAACTACAATTGCTTTTTTACCAATGCTAACAAGTTTCTTCTCATCGGCATCAACGTTTAATTTGGTTTTGTAAATGTCTAAAGTAAAAATAGTTGCAATACTATTGGCTTTTCCAGCTAACGAAGCTACAATTGCAGCAGTAAGTGCAGCAAAAGAAAGCCCTTTTAAACCTACTGGCAACAAATTCAACAAAACAGGATAAGCACGATCCGGATTTACGGTCCCATCTTGAAGCATTTCGGTGCCAAAATGGCCATTTTGATACAACACAAAAGCTGCTATTCCCGGCAATACCACAATTACAGGCATTAATAATTTCAAAAATGCAGCAAATAAAATTCCGTTTCGAGCCGTTTTAAGATCAGCACCTAATGCACGTTGCGTAATGTATTGGTTACATCCCCAATAATTAAGATTAATGATTAACATTCCTCCTATCAAAACAGATAATCCTGGTAAATCCATATAATTCGGATTTGATTTTTCAAAAATCATGTGAAAATGATCATTGGCTTGCGTAGTCATTAGATTAAAACCATTTATAACTCCAGAAGAACCAAACTCTTCGGCAACTAAATTCAACGCCAAATAAGTTGTTACTAAACCCCCTAGAATTAAAAAGAAAACTTGAATCACATCTGTATATCCTATCACTTTCATTCCGCCCAATGTGATCATTACTGCAAAAAAAGCTAAGAAAATCATACACAAAGTAATATCAAGACCAGAAATGCTGCTAATCGCCAAAGCTCCTAAATACAATATTGAGGTAAGATTGACTAAAACATACAATAGCAACCAAAATACGGCCATAATCATGGCAACATTGCTATTATACCTTTGATTCAAATACTGAGGCATTGTGAAAATTTTGTTTTTCAAATACACTGGAATAAAGAAGACAGCAACAATAATTAAGGTAAAAGCGGCCATCCACTCGTAAGTAGCAATTGCTAATCCCATTTTGAAACCACTTCCGCTCATTCCAATAAATTGCTCCGCACTAATATTACTGGCTATTAATGATGCACCAATGGCCCACCAAGTGAGTGATCCCTCGGCTAAAAAATAATCTTTACTACTCGTTTCTTCTTTCTTTTTCTTTTTATAAATCCAAATTCCATACCCTACAATCAGGATGAAATAACATAAAAAGACTATGTAATCTTGGGTGGCTAACGTTTGCATGGGTTAAATTTTTTAGTTTTGGATAACAGATTTATAATGAACAATTGATTGACTTTGTAATACCTCAGCACTTTTCTCCGGGGTAATATCACGCTGCGACTCCCCCATCATTTCGTAGCCAACCATAAATTTCTTTACAGACGCTGAACGCAACAAAGGCGGATAAAAATGCATGTGAAAATGCCATGCTGGATGTTCTTGACCATCAGTAGGCGCTTGATGAATTCCCGAAGAATACGGAAATGAGGTTTCGAAAAGATTATCGTATTTGGTGGTTAATTGTTTTAAAATAATCGCAAAAGCAGTAACCTCAGCTGCACTAAAATCAGTGATTTTGGACACATTACGTTTACTCACAATCATGGTTTCATAAGGCCAAATGGCCCAAAAAGGCACCAAAGCTACAAAATACTCATTCTCGATAACGATGCGCTCTTGCACCTTCAATTCTTCCTGAACATAATCTTGTAATAAGGTTCGACCTTGTTGCTCATAATACTGCTTCAAGCTATTATGTGTTTTTTCAACTTGCGTAGGCAAAGACGATTGCGCCCAAATTTGACCGTGTGGATGCGGATTACTACAGCCCATCACACTACCTTTGTTTTCAAAAATTTGAACATGATTAATATAATCTATAGCGCCCAAAGTGGTGTATTCTTTTTGCCAAGTCGCTACAATATTCTCGATATTCTCGACCTCCATTTGAGGTAAAGTCAAATCGTGTCTTGGTGAAAAACAAACCACTCTAGAAATGCCTCGTTCTGGTTTTGCTTTAAAAAAAGTAGGGGCATTATTTTCTTCAAAAGCAATAGGTTCTTGTTTTAGCGCAGCAAAATCATTTTCAAAAACATAACAAGAATCATAGGCAGGATTCACTTCGCCATTGGCACGCACATTACCTGGGCACAAGTAACATTCGGGGTCGTAGTCAGGTAATTGAACAACTGAAATGTTTTCTTTTTGGCCTTGCCAAGGCCTTTTGGAACGATGGGGCGAAACCAAAACCCATTCGTTGATTAAGGGATTAAAACGTCTATGTGGATCTTCGTTGATATCAAAATTTTTCATCTTAGTTTGCATTATATAAGGATGTACCGTTTCCGATTTTTACATCATAAATTTTCAATTCTATGTTCCATTTTTCTTGGTACAATTGAGCAAATTTTTGTTTAACAGCTTCTTCTTTTCCTTTTTTAATCAAAGTAATGGTGCAACCGCCAAAACCACCGCCCATCAATCTAGAGCCAATTACGGCCTCATCGGCTAAGGCCAATTCCACCAAATAATCCAACTCTGGGCAGCTCACTTCATATTCTCTAGACAAACCATCGTGTGTTTCAAAAAGTAATTGCCCCAAAAGCTCAATATTTCCAGCATCCAAAGCTTCGCAGGCTTTAGACACACGGGCAATTTCTTTTACTACATATAGTACACGTGTAAAAACAACAGCATCCATTTTGTCTTTCAAAGTCAACAATTGCGCTTCAGTACAATTTCTAAAACTTTTGATTTCGGGAAAATTGGCTTTGATAATAACTAGACCTTCCTCACATTCTTCTCTTCTTTTATTATAAGCCGATGTAAACAAGGAATGCTTTACATTACTATCAAGCAACACCAAAGCATAGTCTTTAAAATCAGCGTTGTGGTACTCAAATTCCAAAGTATTACAATCCAATTTGATGACCTTATTTTCAAGTCCATGCACACTGGCAAATTGATCCATAATACCACAATTGATTCCCACCCAATGTTCTGCATTTTGACCCATTAAAGCAATATCAATAGGCTTAATTTTTAAATCAAAAAGTTCGTTTAAACCAAATAGAAAACCGCATTCCAATGCAGCCGAAGACGACAATCCAGAACCTACCGGAATGTTGCTACTAAATACGCAATTAACCCCACTAAATTCAAAACCATTATCTTGTAGTTGTTTCAAAACTCCTAAAATATAATTATGCCAAACGGTTGAACTGAGTTGAATGTCTTGCAACAAATCGACTTCAAATTCTTGATTCAAATCGATAGCAACGATTTTAGAAGTTGTAGTGTTACTTTTTTCGAAAGCAAAGCAAATGATCTTATCTATAGCAGCAGGCAATACAAAGCCATCGTTGTAATCTACATGTTCTCCAATGATGTTAATTCTTCCAGGAGAAAGGATTATTCTTTCGGATGCTTTACCAAATTTTTCCTGAAAAAAAGTGGTTGTTTTTTGTATTAATGAATCATTCATTACTCTTGAAATTTTTAAAGTGTTGGTCTGTTTTTTTATTTACTTCTTTGCTTCCAAATTCAATTTACCAGTCTTTAAACCAGCTCCGTTTACTTCCAATTGGATGGCTCCAGAGTTAGTTTTTGATTTCACAAGTACAACCAATTTTCCGCTAAAAAGCTTCATCGTGTCTTTATGGAACATCTCGAGTGAAGTCGCATCTCCATTGCAAGCCGCGCGATACGTACCCGCTCCCGACACCTTAAATTTCATTTGGTTCGTTGCTGTTGGACAAGGAATTCCATTTTTATCCACTACAGATACCGTAACAAAAGAAATATCCTCGCCATCGGCTGTGATGGTTTTTCGGTCTGCATCCAAAACAATCTGGTACGGTTGACCTGCCGTTTGAATTTCCTTTTCTTCTGCCGCTTTTCCATTGGCATCATAAGCTACGACCTTTACCGTTCCTGGTTCATATTTTACATCCATCCACATCAAGCGGTAACGGTTTTGCGGCGTGTTCTTGTTTTTGGTTTGTACGCCCATACTTTTGCCATTGATAAAAAGTTCTGCACTGTTGTAACTGGTATACACAAAAACAGGAGTTGTTTGTCCTTCACGACCTTCCCAATTCCAATGGGGTAAGATGTGTAGCGTAGTTGCCTTGGTGTTCCAACGGCTTCGGTACAAATAATAACGGTCTTTCGGTAAGCCTGCTAAATCGTTAATTCCGAAATAAGAACTACGAGACGGCCAGCTTTCGTCATAAGGTGTCGGTTCGCCCAAATAATCAAATCCTGTCCAAACAAATTCACCAATTACCCAAGGTTTATCATCCTGAAGTACAAAATCTTCATCGGGAACATTGGACCAACTACAGGCTTCCAAATCATACGATGAAGATTGAAAATCTGGATATTGCTTCATTTTTTCTTGCACCACAGGGAATTTATAAATCCCTCTCGAACTCACCGTTGAAGCGGTTTCGGAACCTAAAATAAATCCTTGCGGAAATTTTTTGAATGCCTCATCATACAAATGCACGCGATAATTCAATCCTGGAATATCCAACAAAGCTCCAAAACCAGATTCCATAGTCGCTTTTACTTGATCCATTCCTACGGTTACAGGACGCGTTGGGTCTTCTCTATGAAAAATCTCCTGCAACCATTTGGCGCGTTTTACACCCGCTTCTCCCCACTGATCTGGAACTTCATTTCCTGAACTCCACATTACAATAGAAGGATGATTACGTGTGGCTTGCACCAAATTCACAATGTCTTTTTCGGCATATTCGTCAAAAAAACGATGGTAGCCGTTATCTACTTTTGGTAAAACCCATTCGTCGAAACTCTCTGCCAAAAACAAAAAACCCATTTCGTCTGCCAACTCCAATTGCTCGAAAGAAGGCATATTGTGCGAACTGCGAATGGCATTGCATCCCATATCTTTTAAAATGGTCAACTGTCTACGCAAAGCGGCTTTGTTTACCGCAGCACCAAGAGGTCCCAAATCGTGATGCAAACAAACCCCTTTGAATTTGGTCACTTTCCCATTAAGACTAAATCCTTTATTGGCTTCATACTTTATTTCTCGGATTCCAAAACGGGTGGTAAACTCGTCTTTCAATTCATTGCCAACATACAATTGAGCAACCGCTTTGTACAAATAAGGCGTTTCTGGACTCCACAGTTTTGGATTTTCTACTTTTAAATTTTGATCAAATTCTTTCCCGAATGGTCTAGTTGATTCCTCTGAATTTAGTTTCTTTCCTTCAGCATCAAAAATAGTGGTCACCAAACGCATATTTTCACCAGAAGCATTGGTCTTAATATTGACTTTGGCAACAGCATCGCTGATAAAAGGTGTCGTTATAAATTGCCCCCATTGGTCAATGCTTTCATTGTTCTTGATAATCACACTTACTTTTCGATACAAACCAGCTCCGGGATACCAGCGAGAGGCAAATTCTTTATTGGATAATTTTACGGCTAAAGTATTGTCGCCTTCTTGAATGAATTGAGAAACATCAAAATAAAAATAACTATAGCCATACGCCCATTCTCCCACTTTTTTCCCATTCAAATACACTTGAGGTTCGCTCATAGCGCCTTCAAAAAGCAATAGTATTTTCTTGCCTTTGGTATCTTTAGGCAAACTAAATGTATTGCGATACCACGCAGTACCAATATGTGGTAAGGCTCCGGTTCTTCCTGTTTTTTCGGTAGCTACATTTTCTCCATTTTGAACGATGGCAACTTTCTGTATGTCTACATTTTTATCAAAAGGACCATAAATTGCCCAATCATGCGGAACAGTAACCGATTCCCATTTCGAGTCGTTAAAGTTTGTTTTAAAAGCGTCTTCAAAATTTCCTTTTTGAAATTTCCAATGGGTATCCAATACCTTTACCACTCGGGCTTGAGAGAAAGTCGTTGTAGTGAAAGCTGTAAAAACCAGCAAAAAAAGCGTTAATTTCTTCATTTGTAAATAGCTATAATTATTCTTTAAAAGCATCCAATGCTGGTGAAGGTTTTCCGTCTGGTTGCCAAGCACTCAAGCCATAGCCACTCCAAGATTTAGCTCCTTGCGGCTCCCAATACAAAACGCCCAAGCCTTTATTATCGGGAACGGCTCTTACGGCTTTGATTGTAGCAGCTAGAAGTTCTTTGGTGTTTTGTACTTGTTCATCAACACCGCCAACTTCTACCACCATTACCTCTTTCTGATAACGAGAAGCCATATCATTTAGGTTTTTTTGTAAATCGGCTATGGTTTCTGAATAGTCTTTCTTGATCCAAAAGGGATAGTAAGACAAACCAATTACGTCATATTTTACGTGATGCTCTGTGGCTTTATCAAAAAACCAACGGAATTTTTCATTGTTGTTCCCTTCATCTACATGCACAATTACTTTGATTTTGGCGTTCACGGCTTTGGTCGCTTCGTATCCTTTATTCAATAATTGCGCTAGTTGAGTCCAATTGTTCGTACTCCCATCAGGCCAAAGCATTCCACCTGGAATTTCATTCCCCACCTGAACCCATTCAGGCGTAACACCTACTCTTTTTAAAGCGGTCAACACATCAAATGTATGTTCATAGACTTTTTGTTGTAACGCATCAAATGATAAATTGGCCCAAGCAGCAGGTTTGGCTTGTTTACTGGGATCCGCCCAAGTATCGCTATAATGAAAATCAATCATAATGCGCATTTTGGCTTTTTGAGCGCGCAATGCCATAACCACCGTTTCAGCCGTACTGCAATGACCACTCGCTTTGTCTTGACTTGGATTGACAAATACACGCAAACGAATGGTATTCATCCCGCGTTCTTTTAGCAATAGCAAACAATCTTTTTCCTTTCCGTCAGTATCATAAAAACGATACCCAGTAGCCTCCATTTGCGGCAACCAACTCACGTCGGCCCCTTTGGCGAAAGCCGAGTTTTTTTTCTTTTGTGCCAAAGCAATAGTGGTACAACTTACAAAAAAAAGCAGTAGCACTATTCTTTGAAAAATTCTATCTGTTGTAATCATGACTAATTGGTAAAGGCTTGTAAAACGGGCAATGCTTTATTTGAAAAATCATAGAATGCTTGGTTTTCAAAAGTAGAACCATTGGAGGCTTGACTTCCTTTGAAAGAAACCCATTCGCCTCCCCAATACGCAAAACCTTGTCCGTAAGTAGACGATTTTACCAAATCTTTAATCGCCAAAACAAAACTTTTTTGTCCTTCGGGAGTGGCAGGAAATCCAGATATTAATTGTGATTCTAAGCCCATGATATTATTGGTCCAGTCATTCCAACTTAAGGTAAAAGGATAAGCTGTTTCTGCAATCAACACTTTCTTAGAAAAGTTTTTTCCTAAGGCATCAATGGTCGTTTTTACCGCAGTCATATCTTTCCCATGCCAAAGAGGATAATACGACAAACCGATATAATCATAATCGATACTTTTTACTTTATTAAAAAACCAATTAGTATCAGTAGCCGAAACGCCTGCGTAGTGTATCATGATTTTTGTACTTGGCACTTTGCTTCGAATGGTAGCGCTTGCGGTAGACAATAGCGCCAAACATTGCGCTTCTTGATTGATTAAATGCCCTTGAGGCCAAAGCAATCCGGTATTAATTTCATTACCGATTTGAATAATATCTGGATTAATTTCGGTCAAAATAGTTGCGGTATAGGTGGCTACTGCAGCTTTTAGATCATTAAAAGATACGTTTTTCCAAGCAGCTGGAGTGGTTTGCACCGCAGGATCTGCCCAATCGTCAGAATAGTGAACGGTTAACCAAACTTTTAGGCCCGCTTGTTTTACTCTTTGTGCCAAAGCTTTTACCTCAGTTAAACCAGAATGTCCGTTGGCTGGATCTTTCCACAAACGAATTCTAATGGTATTACATCCAGCACTTTTTAGTGTGGTTAACATGTCCTCTGTTTTTCCGTTGTTGGTAAAAATTACTCCCGAAGCTTCTATTTCTGGCAAATACGAAATATCAGCGGCTTTGATAAACTCCTCAGCCACCACAGGTGGTTTTGCATCAGGAGTTACTGTAGCGCTACTGTCACCAGCATCAGAACAAGAAAAAACAAGTATGACAAGCGAAAGCAATGCCGAGTTTTTAAAGTATTTTTTCATCTCAAAAAGATTTAAATTTATAAATAGTTTTATGGTAATACAACTCCCCTTTTTTGAGAATCGCACTCGGGAAATGATCATGATTAGGAGCATCAGGAAAATTTTGAGTTTCAAAACAAATCCCACTAGTAGGGTGATATGCCGCGTTATCTTTCCCTTTTATTTCCCCAAAACAATTCCCGCCTACGTATACATGTACAGCAGGTTGATTGGTGTAAACAGACATTCTTAATAATTTATCGCTGCTGTACAAAGAAGCAGCGTACTCTTTTTCTTTGTTTAAAACAAAAGTAGTATCTATTGTAGCGGGACAATTTCTGCTATTTGTAAAATCGAAAGGACAATTAGCAACATTCAAAAATCGACCGGTGGGAATTCCTGAACTTGTGGTTTCTAATATTCTTTGTGAATTAACACGCATCTCCTGATCAGCAACAGAATTATGATGTCCATCTAGGTTAAAATAACTGTGATGTGTCAGGTTTAAAATAGTGTCTTGTGATGCATGTGCCACATACTCTACTATCATTTCATTTTCATCGGTAAGCATATAAGTCACATCAACCACAACGTCTCCAGGAAAAAATTCTTCATTTTGCTTACTGCAATAGGTGAACGTAACAGAAGGATTTCTACCTTCTTTTTTGCTTTTTAGTTTCCAGTTTCTCTGGCTTAGACCAATACTGCCGCCGTGTAACGAATTTCCATTATTGTTTTTATTTAACAAGTAAGATTTTCCACCAAGCTTGAATTCGCCATTACTTATCCTACCAGCATATCGCCCTACAATAGCACCAAAATAAGGAGCACTTGGCAAATCATAGGATTTTATATATTCCTCTAGGGTTTCAAAACCCAAAACTACATCTATCAAATTACCATTTTTCAATGGCACCTTTAAAGATGTAAGCGTAGCCCCATAACCCATCACCTTCATTTGCATTCCCTTGCTATTAACAAGTTCACACATAGAAACCTCATCACCATTAGGCATAGAACTAAATGATTTCAGGACAGAAACCCTATTAAAATGTGATATGTGTTTTATTTTCATGAATAAATTATGAAATGTGAAAAACCAAAAGTAAAATAATTGTTAAGTATTACATACCAGTACCTACCAGTTTTTGTACATTGCAACTTGAAAAACACTTTTTACATGAAACTAATCAGCATTCATAACAATAAAGGCATTCCTAAATACCAGCAAATCATAATCTCTATTGAAGTAGCACTGCAACAAGAATTGCTACAAAAAGGGGACAGACTCCCATCCGTAAATAAAGTACGTTTAGAATTCTCTTTGTCTAGAGATACCGTTTTACTTGCCTACGATGAGTTAAAGAAAAGAGGGATAATTTATGCCATTCCCGGCAAAGGATATTATGTAAAAAGCGTTGAAGTATCCATAAAACAAAAGATATTTTTACTCTTTGATGAATTAAACATTTTCAAAGAAGACTTGTACAATTCCTTTCTCGAAAACATAGGAACTACAGCTCAGGTTGATATTTTTTTTCATCATTTTAACGTTCCCGTTTTTCAAAAACTAATTCATGACAGCAACGGTAATTATACAAAATACATTATCATGCCAACCAATCTTGAAGAAGCTGCATCAATTATAAAAACCCTACCAGTTCAGGACGTTTATATTCTTGACCAAACAAATCCAAAATTATTGAACTATCCTGCAGTGTACCAAAACTTTGTAAAAGATATTTATGAAGGCCTATTAAAAGGAAAATCAAAGCTGAACAAATACAAAAAACTAATAATGATTTTTCCTGGATTCCGTGAACCGCTTGGGATGAAAATAGGCTTTGAAAAATTTTGCAACGATCACGCTTTTGAATATGAAATCATAACCGAATTTAAAAACAGAAATATCACAACTGGCGAGGTGTATATTATTCCGAGTGACAGGGATTTAGTTAGTGTAATAGAAAAGGCAAAAATTCAAAATTTACAATTGGGCACTGACTACGGAATTATATCCTATAATGAAACCCCGCTAAAAAAAGTAGTAGAAAACGGAATCACAACCATTTCAACCCATTTTGAAATGATGGGACAACTGTTAGCACAAATGATTTTAAAAGGTAAAAAAGAGCAAATAGAAAACAAAAGTGATTTGATATTGAGGAACTCTTTGTGATATAAAACAAAAAAACCGCTTCTTTCGAAGCGGTTTTTGTACCCGGAGCCGGAGTACCATACTTATTTAATTGATTTAACCTCTTTTTAACTTGCTGTTTATTACTATATTTGGGTTAGATAAAGTTTGGAATAATTTTACTTATTTGATTTTTTTCATTTTAAATTCAAGATTAGCCACCCTTTTGACCACCCTTTATTTTAATTTAATTCGTTTTAACTGGAATGAAAGTCATTTTTGAACTAAGAAAAGAGAAAGCTACTGCAAATGGACTAATACCAATTCAATTTGTTGTTAGAGCCGAAGGAGTAAGAATAAGAAAAAATGTTGGGTTTAACACTAAAGAAATTTACTGGACAGGCTCACGTGTTAAACCAAATTTGAAAAAAGAAGAGGACAACAATTATCAATTTATCAATGATGAATTGCAAAAAATTGAGTCTAAGGTAAATGATATATTTTTCTTTTTTAGAGCCAATAAATTAGCTTTCTCCAAACAAAAATTCTTAGAACAATTTGAAGCAAAGAAAGATGAAATCAATTCAAATTTTGATTTCTTCGACTGTTTTGAAGAATACCTAACATCAGGTTCACTAATCAAATCCTACAACACAATAAAAGCTCAAAGAACTATAAAAAACTACTTAAAAACATTTGAAGAGGAAACAGGATTTGTAATCACATTTGACAAATTAAACGATCTTTTTTATGAAGAATTGATGAAATATTCGTTCTTTGAAAAGGAAATAAAAAATAATTATTTCGCAAAAATAATAGCTGTTCTAAAATCATTTGTCAGATGGTCGATAGATAAAAATTACACCACAAATCGTGACTTTGAGAAATTCAAAGGGATTGAGCATGATGTTGATATTATATATCTAACCTATGATGAATTGATAAAATTATACAAACATGATTTTGAAAACTCTAGATTAAATCATGTAAAAGATTTCTATTGTATGGGATGTTTTACTGGATTACGATTCTCTGATTTATCTCAATTACATCGTGCTAATATTACAGAAACCCACATCAATATTTCTATACAGAAAACTAAAACTCAAAACCATATCATTAGTTTAAATAAATTTTCAAAGGAAATATTGGACAAGTATCGAGGAACTATTTATGAACCTTTACCTAAGATATCACAGCAAAAATTTAACGACTATATAAAAGATTGTTGTGAGATTATTGAGTTAGACAAACCCACAACAATAACATGGTTTATTGGAACAAAAAAAGTTCAAAATACTGTACCAAAACACCAACTTATTACTAGCCACACCGCTAGAAAAACTTTTATCACAAACTCACTCTTATTAGGCATGGAACCTAAAGCTATTAAAAAAATAGCCAATATAAAGAAAGATGCAGTTTTAGATAAATACATGAAAATTACGGAAGAGTATACTAACCAACAAATGGATAAATGGAACAATCATGAAAAGTAATATCGTAAAGGAATTAGATTTTAAAGACAAATATCCTATGATATTTTCTGATTTTGAAAACATAGTTCGCGATAGTAGAAAACACAATATAATAGATCGCTTTTTTCATTATTCAATAGAAGAAACGAAAATGATAAAAGACATTAATAATCAAAATTTAACGGAAGAGATAAAACATGAAATTTTTAAAGAAATTGAAATAGTCTTTAAAGAATTTAAAACAAATCTGATCTATAAAATAAAATATTGTTTTGGCTTACATTCATTTTCAAGTTATATAAAAAACGGCAAAACGGTGATGATAGAAAATCCTTTCTTACTTGGAATTTCTCCATTTCTATTTGACCAAATTGAATGGGAAGACGTTATGATATCTGAGATTAAGAAGAGTAGATACGATATAACAAACCTTTACAATATCGAATTAATGATTCGAAATAGTTTAAACGATGCTTTATACCGATTGGATAAAAAAGAGTTCGATAATTTACAAAGTTGGACAAAAAATAAAATATCTCCAGAAGGTCTAGTTTTATTGATAAAAAACAAAATATTTAAAACTACTAAATCAGCAAAATCAACTGATTCAATTATAAAAGAGATTGTAAAAAAACATACTGTTATAAACTCTTCAAGAATAATTTTGATGGGGAATTTTACAACAGGAAAATTAATTGACAAAATCATAGTAGGTTTTGCTGCAAAAAACATTCAATTAAATAATGAAGAAAGAAATGACATCAAAAGTTTTGTGAGCCAAAATTTTAAAAATTCTAAAGGAAAAAACTTAGCATTTAAAGAACTAAAGCATAAGGACTTTTTTAATCATCATAAAATATTATTGAAAAACATTCTTATTGCTAATAAAAAATCGCTTAAATGTGAAGATAAAGACATTTCAAGAATAATACATAAAACTCTCCCCGAACTAGGAGAATTAAAAACTATAGAAAACTACTAAAAACTATATTTAAAAGGTTTTTTCTAAAACAAAAAAATAACAACATAATTCGCTATAATTCAATTAATCAGGTTTAAATTTTAAAGATTTTAAAATTTAAACCTTTTCTTATTTAC
>NZ_QKNZ01000109.1:0-1574 GCF_014156605.1 Flavobacterium sp. SOK18b | reverse complement strand
GGTATTAATTTCTTTTTCAAATTTGTAATTTTTTATAAGAAATTATTATCAGAGAGGATGTCTAAATGATGTCCTCTTTTTTTTTGAGAACTTAAAATGATAAAATGAAATTAAACTAAGCGAATTTTGTACTTTTGCAAAAATTTATTAAAAAAAGATAATTCATGTTAACAGTAAATAATTTATCAGTTCAGTTTGGCAAACGAATATTGTTTGACGAAGTAAATACGACCTTTACACACGGAAATATTTATGGCGTTATCGGAGCCAATGGGGCTGGAAAATCTACTTTCTTAAAGATTATCGCTGGTGATATGGATCCTACTTCGGGACATATACACTTAGAGCCTGGCAAGCGTATGTCTGTCTTAAACCAGAACCACAACATGTTTGATGAACATACAGTACTGGAAACGGTAATGATGGGAAACAAAGTTTTGTATGCTGTGAAAAAGGAAATGGACGAACTTTACTTGGATTATAATGATAAAAATGCTGATAGAATAGGGGAGTTACAAGTCCAGTTTGAAGAAATGAATGGTTGGAATGCCGATTCTGACGCGGCATCTATGCTTTCAAACCTTGGAATTACTGAGGAGCATCATTATACATTGATGGGTGATCTTGAGGGGAAAATTAAAGTACGAGTGTTATTGGCGCAAGCCTTGTTTGGAAATCCTGATTTATTAATTATGGATGAGCCTACTAATGACTTGGATTTTGAAACCATTGCTTGGTTAGAAAATTTCTTAGCAAATTATGAAAATACGGTAATTGTAGTATCGCATGACAGACACTTTTTAGATTCTGTATGTACTCACATTTCTGATATAGACTATAATAAGATTAATCATTACTCTGGGAATTACACGTTTTGGTATGAGTCAAGTCAGTTAGCTGCAAAGCAACGTGCGCAACAAAACAAAAAAGCAGAGGAAAAGAAACAAGAATTAGAAGAATTTATTCGTCGTTTTTCTGCCAACGTTGCCAAGTCGAAACAAGCAACTTCTCGTAAAAAAATGATTAGTAAATTAAATATTTCCGAGATAAAACCTTCTAGCCGAAGATATCCTGCCATTATTTTTGATCAAGAACGTGAGGCGGGAGATCAGATCTTGAATGTACAAAATTTGAGTGCCTCTATTGACGGAGATATTTTGTTCAAGGGTGTCGATTTGAATATGGCCAAAGGAGATAAGATTGTCTTATTTTCAAAAGATTCACGTGCTACCACTGCTTTTTACGAAATCTTAAACGGAAATCAAAAAGCAGATTCTGGTACTTTTGATTGGGGAGTTACAACAAACCAAGCGTATTTACCAGTTGAAAATCATTCGTTTTTTGAAAGTGATTATTCACTAGTGGACTGGTTGCGTCAATGGGTAAAAACAGAAGAAGAACGTGATGAGGTAAACATTAGAAGTTTCCTTGGGAAAATGATTTTTTCAGGTGAAGAAGCTTTAAAAACATGTCGTGTTTTATCTGGTGGTGAAAAAGTACGATGCATGTTGTCTAGAATGATGATGGAACGTGCTAACGTGTTAATGCTTGATGAGCCTACGAATCACTTAGAT
>NZ_QKNZ01000108.1:0-5735 GCF_014156605.1 Flavobacterium sp. SOK18b | reverse complement strand
CCATTCAAATATATAACTGTATTTCTCGGTAATGGTTTTTGAATCGAGTGTGGAACCTGTTTGTTCGTAAACCTGTTCCCCTATTGCTTCAATATCATCAAAATCATCCACAAAAACTTCAAATGAACCAACTTGATTTGGTTTCCATTTATTGATTCTTTGCATGTGCCTTATGTCTCCCAAAATATAAGTGGCATCAAATTCCTGAAATCCAGAATTAAAAACTCCAACAATATTAAAGTTCCGTAAGTTATACCCATTGTCCTTCATGAAAAAGGTATTAAAAGAATCCCCTACTTTTAAATTTAAACGGTTGGCTATAAACTGAGAGATCACAACTTCTTCATTTAAGCTTTGGGTTGTGTTTGGTATTCTTCCTTGAACCAAGTACTCTTTTATATTATCCCATTTATAATCTTTTCCTACTCCTTTGAAAATAATCCCCTCAAAAGCACTCTCGGTCCTAATGATTCCAGCTTTGCTTACTACAGCTTGAATGTGTGTAACAGCGGGAACTGCTGAGAAATTTGGATAAAAATCTTGTTTATTGGTAATAGGCACCAAAGTCATATCAGATTGATTGGTATCATAATTGGAAATCACTATATGACCATTGAAGGCTGCGACTTTCTCACGGATTTTTTGTTGCAGTCCAATACCTGTTGCCACAGAAACAATCATCATGATCATACCAATTGCAATTGCCGAAATAGCAATTTTTATAATAGGCGATGAGATGCTACTTTTATAATCCTTAGATGAAACGAGGCGCTTAGCGATGAAATATTCTAAATTCAAAGTAAAATGGACTTTTATAGGTTATGAAACTAGTTTGGAATAAAATTATTACCTAGGACTATACTATAAAGGTAATTTTTTTTTCATCTCTTCTACAATATTGAAGGCAGCTGGACAAATAGTAACATTCACTAAGGTAAGATCGGTGATTTGCTGAAATTTTTTTCGATCAGTATGCGGAAACTCTCTACAAGCTTTTGGACGCACATCGTAAATCATACAAGCATTATCATTATCTAAAAATGTACATGGAACGCTTTGCAAAACATAATCTTTATCTTCATCTACGCGCAAATATTGATCAATGAACTGTTGTGGTTTTTGACGTAAATATTTTGAAACCCGTTCAATATCGGCATCTGTAAATAATGGCCCAGTGGTTTTACAACAATTAGCACATTTTAAACAGTCCGTTTTTTTAAATTCAGCGTTGTGCAGGTCTTGCATTAAATAATCTAAATTCTTTGGAATCTTCTTTTTTAACTTATCAAAATACTTTTTGTTTTCGATATGCTTATCTTTGGCCTCTTTGGGAAGATTGATTATTATATTTTTCAAGTTGCAGCTTTATAATTTGAATTACAAAAGTAACAAACTTGACATCTGAAAATGATAAAGATTTAAAAAAATGATGAAAGACCTTTTTGGCAGAGCCATACTCGATTATGTTACCAATAATTCACCAGAGGATTTAATTACAGAAACTTCAATATCCGACGAAGATGAAATGAATATTGCCTACTTGTTTCGTTCTTTTGATGAAATGCCTAATATTGAACAAAAAGCAATGCAGTTATCAAAAGGACTTGTTCTAGATGTGGGTTGTGGTGCCGGAAGTCATAGTTTGTATTTACAAAACGAATGCAAACTAAACGTACAATCTATTGATATTTCAAGTAACGCCATTGCGGCATGCAAGTTAAGAGGTCTACTTAATGCAAAAGTTCAGAATGTTTTAGATTTGAACCTCAATGAAAATGAATCACAATACGACACCATTTTATTATTAATGAATGGTACAGGGATTTTTGGTACAATAAAAGATATTTCAAACTATTTACATAAACTAAAAAGTTTGCTAAAAAGTAATGGTCAAATCTTGATAGACTCATCAGATATCATCTACATGTTTGACAACGATGAAGATGGCGGAAAATGGATTCCTAGCAACGGCTATTATGGCGAAATTACATTTAAGATAAAATATAAAAACGAGATAGAAAACCCATTCCCTTGGCTCTATCTAGATTACAACACGCTACAAAATGCTGCGTACTCAAATGGATTTAAATGTGAATTAATTGAAGAAGGAGAACATTTTGATTATTTAGCAAAACTCACACATTTACCTTAAAACAAAAAAGTTTCTATTCAAAATGAAAAAAACTGCATTATCAAATGCTGATTCTTATGGGATATTCAAATATTTATGTGTTTGCAAAGAAACGCGCCATTTTGGATTTTGCATCACGTAATCTACAATTAATGGAGTCATTTCTTCTTTTTTACTCCATTCTGGTTGAAGAAATAAAATTGCATTACCCGACACTTTTTCTGCTTGCTCTTCGGCAAAAATAAAATCATGTTTATTATAAATTATAACTTTTAATTCATGAGCAGCCTCATAGACTGTTGGAGTAGGTAGTTTATTTTTCTTTGGCGATAAGCAAATCCAATCCCAAGAACCTGTTAAAGGATACGCACCAGAAGTTTCAATATGAACTTTTCTATTATTGTCTCTTAATTTTTGAGTCAATATAGTCATGTCCCACATTAAAGGTTCACCCCCTGTAACTACAACAGTTTCGGCATATTTACTAGCATTACCAACAATTAAATCAACTGAGGTAGGTGGGTGCAACTCTGCATTCCAGCTTTCTTTAACATCACACCAATGACATCCTACATCACAACCACCAATTCTAATAAAATAGGCAGCAGTTCCTGTATGATAGCCCTCTCCTTGTATGGTATAAAACTCCTCCATTAACGGAAGCATTGCTCCTTTATTAACCTCTAATTGTATTTCTTTTGATAACATTCTAATTTTTTAAAGTGCAAAGATAGGGAATTTGAAAAGAGAAGTTTTAAAAACAATTACCTAATATAAATTGTAATTCCTGAAACCTAAACATTGTTAATTCACAAACATATAGACATAAAAAAAACCGGCAGCGCATACTACCGGTTTATAACTTAATTTGAAAAAATTATTTCAAAATTTTCAAAGACTCAGATGCGTAACTATTTGCAGCATCAAGAGCAAGTGTTTTGTTGAAATATTCAATAGCTTTAGTTTTATCACTGTTTGCAAAACTAGCAGCCATATTGTTGTAAGCTTCTATGAATTTAGTCTTAACAGCGGGCTTAGCAAGTTCAGCATCACCAAGAGCAGTTGTTTTAGCTACATAATCTTCGTAGTTTTTAACCATTACATCATCTTTTTCAAGCAATCTGTTTGCTCTAGCTCTGTAAAGGTAAGCTTCCAAATAAGTTGGTGAAGCTACTAAAACTCTTTCAAATGCAGCATCAGCTTTCTGTAATGAAGCAGCATCAGCTTTACCTTCTTTTGCTTTGTTGATGTTAGCATAATAAATAGCTAAACCATAATACACGTTGTCATCTAGAAATGTAGTAGACTCTTTAGTATTTGCTCCAAACTCAAAGATACCAGAAGCTTCATTGTACAATTTTTGAGAAAACATTTTTTTACCTACTTCACTTAAACTTTGAACAGCAAGAGGTTCCATTTCAACACCTTTTTTAATATCGGCTAAACCTTGAGCGTATCCTGTAGGCTCTATAGAAAGTCCATCAGCACTTGTTGCTTTTTTAATTCTACTTAAACCTAAGTTCAAATAATCTAAGGCAATTACTTTGTTTCCAGGCGCAGTGATAAAACCCTCAAGAGCTTTAATAGCTACATCCGAATTTCCATTTTTATAAGCTGCGTAACCTAAATAACGGTAAATTCTTGGATTTACTTTATCCAATTCACTCATTTTATTTGCTTCCACTTCAAGTGCAGTATAATCCTCAATTAAGATTAAGAAATCCGCACGACGCATTCTTGAGTTAAGTGAATAATCTGTCAATGACATATACTTATCATAGTGACCTAATGCAATTTTATAATTTGCAGCAGCTTGTGATGGCTTATTACGTGCAATTTTATAATACGTTTCAGCTAATTCTCTGTAAACTGGACCGTAATTTGGGTTTAAAGCAATTACTTCATCATACGCTTTTAAAGCCTCGTCATATGACTTCGCACCTTTTAACAAAACACCTAACTGCATTTTGGCTTTTAATAGCGTATTGTCTAACTGAAAAGCACTTCTGTAAGCAACATAAGCCTCATTTTGTTTTCCATCTCCATAATAAGCATCACCAAGAGCTAATTGCAATTGCGCATCCTGATTATTTTTAATAGCAGGATTAGTCAAAGTTGTAATAGCTGTTTTATAATCTGGTTTTTCAGCATTCATATATGCTCTTGCCACATAAATAAACTCTTGAATATCCTTCTTTTTCATGTCCTTTAATGCAAGAGCAAACTTTGCTTGCGCTGCAGTTAAATCATTTTTATCCAAATCCATTTGGCCAAGACCAATATTATTAAGTCTTCCATCTTCTGACGCTGTTAATCCTTTGTCAAAAAATATTTTTGCAGAATCCTGAATGTTTTGTTCTAGATATACATTAGCAAGAGTAAAAAACGCAGAACCATTAGTTGGTTTTGCTTTAATGATTGACTTCAAGATAGACTTAGCGCTTTCGAATTGCTCTGCATCGATAGCTTTTTTTGCTTGATTAATATCTTGAGCTTGTGTAGTAAAAGCTGTTGCTAAAATAGCCACGCTCAATGTTGAGAATTTATTCATCTTAATTGTAGTTAATTTATTTTTCATCTTTTTGACTATTAGTTATTGTAAATTTCCTTGTGGGAATACGTACAGGTAACAAACCTGATTTTAATACTATTCTTTGTCCAATATCTCCACCGACGAAGGATGCAAATCCCATACCTAGACCAGAGAATCCCTGACAATTTATTATATACAAATCACGTGCCAAAGGATACTTCTTCTCTGCAATATCATTTTGAGAAGGATAAAAATACCCATTTCCTTTTAATCCTTTTACACTTAGGATACGTACTTTTTCTATAAAATCAACCATAGCAGGCTTAGGTTGAGTGAGCCAGTTCACACCAACAACACCAATCAATCCATCATTTGAAGCAACATGTTTTATTACTTCATCGTTAGTTTTGAATGAAAAAACACCATTTTCAGGTATTGACTTAATTCCTGCTAAATCACTTAAATACCTTACTGTACTTGAATTTAAATTATCAAATACCAAACCCTTAATTTTGGTTCCTGATTTACCTTGCATAAATTGCAACACATCTTGTAACGCTACAAGAGAATCATTATTACTTGCATTAGAAACAAAAGCAATTGCATCAGTGGCAAAAGGTGTAATTTTAGGGTTGATCTTCCTTTGCTTAAATATTTTTATTTCTTCAGGAGTAAGATTCCTTGAAAGTATTGCAATAGTAGAAGTTTTATTGAAAAGTGTATTCAAAGTTTCTGATTCTGATTTTGATACCAAATTAATCTTTGCATCATACTCACTTTCAAAAACAGCCACTTGGTCTTCAACAATAGGAGTTAATGTTTCATCGACATAAATTGTAGCATTACCCTTTAAAATAGTCTCTTCTTTATTTGATTTATTACAAGAATAAAACACAGCTAAAAGAACGGCTAGAGACAAGAATAAGATAGATATTTTTTTCATAGACTAATTGTTGCTGTTTATAATTCTAAAAAATCTAAATGATGCATACGCTATCAATATAACTCCAAATGCAACCCTATAGATCCTATCCATATCTAACGGAAAGTTATTCATGAATATTATAAACA
>NZ_QKNZ01000107.1:0-8775 GCF_014156605.1 Flavobacterium sp. SOK18b | reverse complement strand
CTTTTAAATTGATAACGGAAGCTAATTTAATTATTAAAAGATTTGAAGGTGATTTGCTTATTTTTATTTTGTTTCGAAAACGATGTAGTGTTTACAACTTTGTATTTTAGACTTAAAAAAATGAGAATTTTAAGATTTAATTCGGAGTTTAATTTTAAATAGTATTAATCCAGTTTTTATAATTTTATGAGTAGATATTCAAAACAAAATATTTGAAATAGGATTTTTGTTTTTGAAATAGAATTAAGATGTACTTATTGTATGTTAGTGATAACTCATGAAATGAGCTCTAATTTCACTATTTATTTGCGCTATAATTTTTTGTTAATAGTAGCAGGTATACTTGTATAATGTAATTGAATTGTTATTTTTGTTCGTTTTTAAAATTTTAAGATAACAACTTTTGATTTGATGTAGTAAATATTTCAATTTTAGAATGTTATAATTAGAATTGGGACACCTGAAAAGGTTTCATTTTGAAAATCTTAATTTTAAAGACAATATCATTAAAAGTAAATTAAAATAATGCCAATAAATTCAATACCAATGAAGTCCAATAATAATAGAATTACACTTACTGTTTTGTTCTTAATGTTTATGAGTGTAGTTGTAAATGCACAAGAAATTATTAAGGATTCTGTAATAGCTCCCGTAAAAAAAGTAAAGTCAACTGGCAAACAAAAAGTTGACGGTGTTGTAGCTACTGTTGGGGATTATATTATTTTAGACTCAGATATAGATAAAACGTATTTAGAGATACAAGCTGGAGGTGGTAATACTTCAGAGTACGATCGTTGTCAAATGCTTGGAAAGCTCCTAGAAGACAAGTTGTATGCGCATCAAGCTGTTCAAGATAGTATTATAGTTACAGATACAGAAGTAAAAGGAATGATGGAAGAACGATTGAATTACATGATAGACAAAATTGGGTCTATGGAAAAAGTAGTTCAATATTATAAAAAAGATTCTGAAGAAGAATTTAGAACTTATTTTGCTGATATCTTAAAGGAGGGAAAACTTACTTCGGAAATGCAAAAAAAGATTATTGATGCTGTAGAAATTACTCCAGAAGAAGTAAGGAATTATTTTAAACAAATACCAGCGGCTGATTTGCCATTTTTTGGTGTGGAACTCGAGGTAGCACAAATTGTGGTTAAGCCAAAAGTTTCTGCAGAAGACAAACAAAAAGTCATTGACAAACTCAATGGGTTTAAAAAAGAAGTAGAAGAAGGTGCTAGTTTTTCAACAAAGGCAGTTTTGTACACTCAAGATCCTGGATCTAGGTCAAATGGAGGGTATTATAAAATGAATCGTAAAACTCCTTTTGTAAAAGAGTTTAAAGAAGTTGCTTTTAGTTTAGCCGAGGGAGAAATCTCTGCTCCTTTTGAAACGGAATTTGGATATCACATTATTCTTGTCGAAAAGATTAAAGGTCAAGAAGTAGAGTTGCGTCATATATTATTAGCACCAACAGTTACAGATGCATCTTTAGCTGAGGCCAAAGAGAAAATTCAATTAATAAAAAAGAGAATAGAGGATAAAGATATCACATTTGCAGAAGCTGCCAGAACTTTATCTGATGAAAAAGAAACTCGAGCAAATGGCGGTGCTTTAATCAATCCACAAACACAAGATACCCGTTTTGAGTTGACAAAAATGGATCCTTCTTTTTACAGCCAAGTTTCAAATTTAAAAGAAAATGAAGTTTCTGCGCCTATCTTAGATCAAAGTGAAGAAGGTAAAAAGACCTTTAAAATTATTACGGTAACCAATAGAATTGATGAGCATACAGCAGATTATGCTAAAGATTACATCAAAATTAAAGATTTAGCGTTAAAACAAAAACGAATTACTGAAATAGGAAAATGGTTTGACGAAAAAATCAAAGAGACCTACATCAAGATTCAGGGGGAATATAGAGATTGTAAATTCACGAACAATTGGTTAAAAAAATAGACTTATTTTAGGGTTTAAAACTTAAAAAATTTCTGTAAATAAATAAAAAGAGTTAGTTTTATGCTTGCATAAACTAGCTCTTTTTTAATTTAAAAAATATATACATGTCAGATGTTGCAGCAATACATAATTTGGTTCAAAAACGAAATGAACTAAAAAAAGAAATCGCAAAAATTATTGTAGGACAAGATGCTGTTGTCGATCAAATATTACTTTGTATTTTTTCAGGTGGACATGCTTTATTAGTGGGCGTTCCTGGATTAGCAAAAACGCTTATGGTGAATACATTGGCGCAGGCCTTAGGTCTAGAGTTTAAAAGAATTCAGTTTACTCCAGATTTAATGCCATCAGATATTTTAGGAAGTGAAATTTTAGATGAAAGCAGGCAGTTCAAATTTATAAAAGGGCCTATTTTTTCGAATATAGTTTTGGCTGATGAGATCAATAGAACGCCTCCCAAAACGCAAGCAGCTTTGCTTGAGGCTATGCAAGAAAGATCTGTTACTATTGCCGGAAACAATTATAAATTGAATTTGCCCTATTTTGTTTTGGCAACTCAAAACCCAATTGAGCAAGAAGGAACCTATCCTTTACCCGAAGCGCAACTGGATCGTTTTATGTTTGCTATAAAACTTGAATATCCAAGTTTTGAAGAGGAAGTACAAGTGGTAAAGCAAACTACTTCAAATGAGAAAGTAGTTGTAAATTCGTTATTTACAGCACAAGAGATCATTGATTTTCAAGAATTGATTCGCAGAATTCCTGTTGCGGATAATGTTATAGAATACGCGGTGCGCTTGGTGAGTAAAACGCGTCCGGATAATTCTTTGTCAAATGAATTTGTGAAAAATTATTTAGATTGGGGAGCAGGACCTAGAGCCTCTCAAAATTTAATTTTGGCTGCCAAAGCCAATGCGGCTTTTAATGGAAAATTTTCTCCAGACATAGAAGATGTTCAAGCCGTGGCAACCGGAATTTTGAGACACCGAATTATAAAGAATTACAAAGCCGATGCCGAGGGAATAACTGAAGAAATGATTATCGAAAAGCTATTATAACGTTGTAGTTAGCTTATTTAGAAAGGTTCTTTGTTGTAAAAGCAGCAAAGAACCTTTTTTTATTTTTGTCTAAATTCACGGATTGCTAAAAATGGCTTTTTTAAATACCAAATAAATAAAATTTTATTAAAATTTTGAATTATCTGCATTGGATGTAGTTTTTTATATGGTTTTAGCAATAATAATTTTTAAAAACGGGACTTCTATTAAATTTTTTTAAATCTCAGCTTTAATTCTTAAATTTGCTAAACTAAATAACATTTAATTCTTATGTCTCTATTTGCAATGAATTTTTAGCATTATAGAACAGTAATATATCACAATTATGAGTACTTATAACGATTACATTAATGAGATTGAAGAGCGTAAAGTTCAAGGTCTTCACCCAAAACCAATTGATTCAGCAGAATTGCTAATCGAAATCGTAGCACAAATTAAAGATACAAATAACCCAAATAGAGAAGATTCTCTTAAGTTTTTTATCTACAATACTTTACCAGGAACTACAAGTGCTGCCACTGAAAAAGCAAAATTTTTAAAGGAAATTATTCTTGGTGAAGAAGTGGTAAATGAAATTACTCCTGCTTTTGCTTTTGATTTATTATCGCACATGAAAGGTGGTCCTTCAATTGAAGTGTTATTAGATTTAGCTTTAGGAAATGATGTAGCAATTGCCAAAGAAGCTGCTAAAGTTCTTAAAACTCAAGTATATCTTTACGATGCCGATATGGATCGTTTAAAGGCTGCATTTGAAAGTAATAATGAAGTAGCTAGAGAAATTTTAGAAAGTTATGCTCAAGCAGAATTTTTCACAAAACTTCCAGAAGTTGCAGAAGAAATTAAAGTCGTAACTTTTATCGCTGGTGAAGGAGATATTTCTACAGATTTATTGTCACCAGGTAACCAAGCGCACTCGCGTTCAGATCGTGAATTGCACGGTAAATGTATGATTACACCTCAAGCTCAAGATGAAATCAAAGCGTTGCAAGCACAACATCCAGACAAATCTGTAATGTTAATTGCTGAAAGAGGTACAATGGGTGTAGGTTCATCTCGTATGTCAGGTGTAAATAACGTAGCACTTTGGACAGGTAAACAAGCAAGTCCTTACGTGCCATTTGTAAACTTTATGCCAATTGTTGCGGGAACAAACGGAATTTCTCCAATTTTCCTAACTACAGTTGATGTAACGGGTGGTATCGGTTTAGATTTAAAAAACTGGGTAAAAAAGACAGACGCTAACGGAGAAGTAGTTCGTAATGAAAGTGGTGATCCAGTTTTAGAAGAAACCTATTCTGTAGCAACAGGAACGGTTCTTACCATTAATACAAAATCAAAAAGGTTATATAACGGAGACCAAGAATTAATTGACATTTCTAAAGCTTTCACGCCTCAGAAAATGGAATTCATCAAAGCTGGTGGTTCTTATGCGATTGTTTTCGGTAAAAAAATTCAAACTTTTGCAGCTAAGACTTTAGGAATTGAAGCGCCTCTAGTTTATGCGCCTTCAAAAGAAGTCTCAATAGAAGGACAAGGTCTTACTGCTGTTGAAAAAATCTTCAACAGAAATGCTGTAGGAACCATTTCTAAAAAAGCATTACACGCGGGTTCTGATGTTCGTGTTGAAGTAAATATCGTTGGTTCTCAAGATACAACGGGATTAATGACGGCTCAAGAATTAGAGTCTATGGCAGCAACAGTGATTTCACCAATAGTTGACGGTGCTTACCAATCAGGTTGTCATACTGCTTCTGTTTGGGATAAAAAGGCGCAAGCCAACATTCCAAAATTGATGAAATTCATGAACGATTTTGGTTTGATTACTGCACGTGACCCAAAAGGTCAATATCATGCTATGACTGACGTAATTCATAAGGTTCTTAACGATATAGTAATTGACGATTGGGCTATCATTATTGGTGGTGACTCACATACTCGTATGTCAAAAGGAGTAGCATTCGGTGCCGATTCTGGAACAGTGGCTTTAGCACTTGCAACAGGAGAAGCTTCTATGCCTATACCTGAATCTGTAAAAGTAACTTTCAAAGGTCAAATGGCCAGTTATATGGATTTCCGTGATGTAGTTCACGCTACTCAAGCACAAATGTTACAAAAATTTGGAGGAGAAAATGTTTTCCAAGGAAGAATTATTGAAGTGCATTTAGGAACGCTTACAGCCGATCAAGCCTTTACATTTACAGATTGGACTGCTGAAATGAAAGCCAAAGCTTCGATTTGTATTTCGGAAGATGATACTTTAGTGGAATCTTTGGAAATTGCAAAAGGAAGAATCCAGATCATGATTGATAAAGGAATGGATAACAAAACGCAGGTTCTTCAAGGATTAATCAACAAAGCAAATAAGAGAATTTCTGAGATTAAATCAGGTGATAAACCAGCTTTAACTCCAGATGCCAATGCTAAATATTATGCAGAAGTGGAGGTAGATTTGGATGTGATTAACGAACCAATGATTGCTGATCCAGATGTAAACAACAAAGACGTTTCTAAAAGATATACTCACGATACCATTCGTCCACTTTCATTTTACGGAGGGGATAAAAAAGTAGATTTAGGGTTCATCGGTTCTTGTATGGTGCACAAAGGGGATATGAAAATATTAGCACAAATGCTTAAAAACGTGGAAGCACAAAATGGTAAAGTAGAATTTAAAGCACCATTAGTAGTAGCGCCACCAACCTATAATATTGTAGACGAATTAAAAGCAGAAGGAGATTGGGAAGTTTTACAAAAATATTCTGGTTTCGAATTTGACGATAACGCGCCAAAAGGTGCCGCACGAACTGAATACGAAAACATGTTGTATTTAGAGCGACCAGGCTGTAATCTATGTATGGGTAACCAAGAAAAAGCTTCAAAAGGAGATACGGTTATGGCAACATCTACTCGTTTGTTCCAAGGTAGAGTTGTAGAAGATACAGCTGAGAAAAAAGGAGAGTCACTACTTTCTTCTACACCAGTAGTTGTATTGTCAACAATATTAGGAAGAACTCCAACTATTGAAGAGTATAAAATTGCAGTTCAAGGAATTAATTTAACCAAATTTGCACCTTCAAATAAGCAATCTGTATTTTAAAGAGATACGTTAAAATTTTTATAAAAAGCTCGGGTTTAGGTACTCGAGCTTTTTTTTGTGTAATAGCTGTCCTAATTTTTTGTAAATTGTAATATTGTTCAACAATACTTAAATAAAAATTATGGCCTTTGATATAGAAATGATAAAAAGAGTGTATGGTAACATGGCAGATCGTGTTGATACAGCACGAAAAGTTGTAGGTAGACCACTAACATTAAGCGAGAAAATTTTGTACAATCACCTTTGGGAAGGCAAGCCTAACCAAGCTTTTACTCGCGGGGTTGATTATGTATATTTTGCACCAGATAGAGTTGCTTGTCAGGATGCTACAGCGCAAATGGCCTTGTTGCAATTTATGCATGCGGGTAAAAAAACGGTAGCCGTACCCACTACAGTTCATTGTGATCACTTGATTTTGGCAAAAAACGGAGCCCAATCCGATTTGGCTGTAGCCAATACACAGTCCAAAGAAGTTTTTGATTTCCTTTCGTCGGTTTCTGACAAATATGGAATCGGGTTCTGGAAACCAGGTTCAGGAATTATTCATCAAATCGTTTTAGAAAATTATGCTTTCCCTGGAGGTTTGATGATTGGGACTGATTCTCATACCGTGAATGCGGGTGGTTTAGGAATGCTCGCCATTGGTGTTGGTGGTGCTGATGCTGTCGATGTGATGTCTGGAATGTCTTGGGAATTAAAATTTCCTAAATTAATTGGAGTTAAATTAACGGGTAAGTTATCTGGATGGACTTCTCCAAAAGACGTTATTTTAAAAGTAGCTGATATCCTTACTGTAAAAGGAGGTACAGGAGCCATTGTTGAATATTTTGGAGAAGGAGCAACTTCAATGTCATGTACTGGTAAAGGAACTATTTGTAACATGGGTGCAGAGATAGGAGCAACCACGTCTACATTTGGTTATGATGAATCCATGCGCAGGTATTTAGCAGCAACGGGCAGACAAGATGTGGTAGATGCAGCAGACAATGTAGCAGCATATTTAACCGCAGATCCTGAGGTTTATGCAGATCCTGAAACGTATTTCGACCAAGTAATTGAAATCAATCTTTCTGAATTAGAGCCACATATTAATGGACCTTTTACGCCTGATAGAGGAACACCAGTTTCTCAAATGAAAGCGGAAGCGGCTGCAAATGGGTGGCCTATCAAAGTAGAATGGGGTTTGATAGGGTCTTGTACCAACTCCTCTTATGAAGATATGGCACGAGCTGCATCAATTGTAAACCAAGCGGTAGCACATGGTATTACTCCAAAAGCAGAATTCGGAATCAATCCAGGATCGGAACAAATTAGATATACCATTGAAAGAGATGGAATTATTGCCACTTTTGAAAAAATGGGAACCAAAGTATTTACCAATGCATGCGGTCCATGCATCGGGCAATGGGATAGAGCAGGAGCGGATAAAGAAGAAAAAAATACTATTGTACATTCGTTTAATCGAAACTTTTCGAAAAGAGCTGATGGAAATCCCAACACGCATGCTTTTGTAACTTCCCCAGAAATGGTTGCGGCTCTGGCTATTTCGGGACGTTTGGATTTTAATCCGATTACAGATACCTTGATTAATGATAAAGGTGAAGAGGTGAAATTAACGGCTCCTTATGGTGATGAATTGCCTCAAAAAGGTTTTGCAGTAGAAGATAATGGATTTCAAGTACCAGCTGAAGATGGTTCTGGAGTTCAAATCTTGGTCAGTGAAACGTCTGATAGGCTGCAACTTTTAGCTCCATTTGAAGCCTGGGATCGAAAAAATATTACAGGAGCAAAGTTATTGATAAAAGCATTTGGCAAGTGTACCACAGATCACATATCTATGGCTGGTCCTTGGTTGCGTTTTAGAGGGCATTTAGATAATATTTCAAATAATATGCTAATAGGTGCGGTCAATGCATTTAATCAAAAAACGAACGCTGTAAAAAATCAATTAACAGAAGAATATGATGCTGTTCCATCAGTGGCAAGGGCTTACAAAGCTGCTGGAATCCCATCAATAGTTGTGGGAGATCACAATTATGGTGAAGGATCTTCAAGAGAGCATGCCGCTATGGAACCTCGATTTCTAGGAGTTAAGGCAGTTTTAGTAAAATCATTTGCACGCATACATGAAACGAATTTAAAAAAACAAGGTATGCTAGCTTTGACTTTTGCTAATGAAAATGATTATGATAGAATTCAAGAAGACGATACCATTAATTTTCTTGACTTAATATCATTTGCACCTGCAAAACCACTCACACTAGAGTTTGTTCACTCAGATGGTAGCACTGATCGAATTCTTGCAAATCATACTTATAATGAAAGTCAAATAGGTTGGTTTGAGGCAGGATCAGCTTTAAATTTAATTGCTGCAGCAAGTAATTTATAAACAGATTTTACATCTTTTAAAACTCTCAAAGCTATTTTGAGAGTTTTTTTTGTGATATAAATTACTTGAGTTGACTTATGAAGTAAGAATAGTAATAAATATCAGGTAGGCTAGTTGGTTTAATTTTTCTAAAGAATTCGTTAAAATGGATTTTTTCAACGTTAAAGTTCTAAAAAAGGGTGTGTTTTTTGATTAAATCAATTAAATTAGCTTTTTTGAAATAATTAAATAAAAATTTAATTCATTTTCAGAAATTTTTGAATTTAATGCAATAC
>NZ_QKNZ01000106.1:0-24375 GCF_014156605.1 Flavobacterium sp. SOK18b | reverse complement strand
AATCATCAACTGATTCAAAAGTTGGAGTAATTGCTGTTAAATTATCGTAAGCTTCATTAATTTCTTTAACGTAGGTTTCGTATGGTTTTAAGATGATAATTTCTTTAGCCTTTTTATCTGAAAATAAGGCAATGGCATCATCAGTGGCTTTTTTAAGATTCCTAAATACGACAATATTTCCTTGTGATTTTTTATCACCAAGAATTCTATTGGTTCTGGAATAGGCTTGAATTAAACCGTGGTATTTTAAATTTTTATCTACAAATAGGGTATTCAATGATTTACTATCAAATCCTGTTAGGAACATATTAACCACAAATAAAATATCTACTTGTTTAGAACGTACTCGTTGTGCTATGTCTTTGTAATAATTGTAAAAGGATTGACTGTCTTTTGTAGTCCAATTGGTTTTAAAGGTTTTGTTGTAATTTTCTATATAACTTTCTAGCTTATCTCTTTTATGATAGGCATTATAAACTTCTTCCTTTTCTGCTACCTCATTAAAATCTTTACTATCATAATCATCTGTATCGCTAATCATTTCGTCATTGGCACCGAAACTAAAAATTGTAGCTATTTTTAAATCATGTTTACCCTCTTCTTTTAATTTAAGGAATAGATCATAATATTTAATCAGCATGTCTACGCTACTCACGCAAAACATAGCCGTAAACGTTTTGTTTTGCGTTTTAATGGGATGTTGCTGAATGATATAATTGGTGATTTTTTCAATGCGGTCTTTGCTTTGTAATAATTCTTGGGTATCAATTGCTTCTACTTCAATGTCAATTTCATTTTGTGAATTCTCACGTTCTTTGTATTTACCCACGTATTCTACAGAAAAACGCAATACATTGTCATCTTTTATCGCATCGGTAATGACATAACTATGCAATTGCTCACCAAATAAGCTTGCTGTTGTTTGGTTTTGCTTGTTTTTAGACGAGGCATTTTCAGCAAAAATAGGTGTACCTGTAAACCCAAACATTTGATAGTTTTCAAAATATTGGGTTATCTTTTTATGCGTATCTCCAAATTGAGAGCGGTGGCATTCATCAAAAATAAAGACAATTTTTTTGTCTTTTAGATCGTCCATTGTTTTAAGATGGTGTTCTCTCGTAATAGCATTGTACAATTTTTGAATCGTCGTGACAATCAATTTGCTGTTGCTGTCTTTGAACTGGCGTACTAAATTGGCAGTGTTATTAGTTGGGTCAATACAATCTGGTTTGAAGGCATTGAATTCTTTAGCGGTTTGGTAATCTAAATCTTGTCTGTCTACACAAAAAACTACTTTATCCACCTTAGGTAATTGTGATAAAATTTGGCTGGCTTTGAACGAAGTTAATGTTTTACCGGAGCCTGTAGTGTGCCATACATAACCATTGTGATTGCTGTTTTTTACCTTGTCAATAATGCGTTCTACGGCATTAAATTGATACGGACGCAATACCATCAACATTTTATCAGAATCATGCAATACGGTGTATTTCGTAATCATTTTAGATAAATGACATTTCTCTAAAAAGGTATTGGCAAAATCCTCTAATTTAGAAATACGTTTGTTGTTTTCGTCTGTCCAAAAGAAGGTTTGTTTGAAATCGGGTTTTTTGTTTCCGAAATTGCTGAAGTATTTAGTATTTACGCCGGTACTAATTACAAATAATTGCACATAATTAAACAGTCCAGTATTGGCTGAGAAAGAGTGTTTTTGATAGCGATTGATTTGATTGAAGGCTTCTTTTAATTCTAAACCTGTTTTCTTTAATTCGATTTGCACTAAGGGCAAACCATTAATTAGAATGGTTACATCATAACGGTTTTTATAGCTGCCCTCAACTGTGATTTGATTGGTAACTTGGTACTCATTCCTGCACCAAGAATCCATATTTAAGAATTCCACATAAACCAATTCGTTATTATCATTTTTGAAAGCAAACTTATCCCGAAGCAACAAAGCTTTTTCAAAAACATTGTTAGACTTGGTTAGGTGGTTTAGTATTTGCTTAAAATCCGAATTAGAAAACACTTTGTTGTTGTGTTTTTCTAATTGCTTTTTAAGATTGACTAGTAGATCATTTTCATCCTTAATAGTTACTTTATCGTACCCATTAGCGGCTAATTGATTGACTAGGTTTTGTTCTAATATTAATTCGGATTGTGATGTCATGTTATATTAATAGTTCGAGATTCTTTACAAATCTCGAAGTTTATTTAATTTTATATTTGGTTAATAATACTAAGAATTTTTCAGAACGCACAAAGTTTTGTTTCACTTTATTGACTTGAATTATATCTAAAAAGTCAAGATTTACGAGACCTAACAAATCAGTTCGTGCTGTAAAATTTGATATTAAAAATCTATTCTCTACTTCTTTTACAGTAAAAATACTTTCTGGTTCATCGTATAGTATTTTTAATAATTGCGCTTGACGTTCATTAACATTTGGAATTCTAACAAAACTTGCAATTTGTAAATTTTCTTTTTGTTTCAGTTGAATATATTCTTTTAATGCTTCGAACGATTTGTCCATCACCTTTAAATGATAGGTCATAAAGTAAGTCAAATCATTGGTATCTGCTTCGGTATATAAATAGGCTTTCTCGTACTGATTTTTAGTATCCTGAATAATCTTTGAAATAGATAAATACTCTGTAAGCCAATATCCTTTTTTTAATAAATACCAGTAAAACAAGGCACGCGCCGTTCTACCATTTCCATCTGTAAAAGGGTGAATGTAACCAATCATAAAATGAATAGTAGTTGCTTTAAGGATAGGGTGCATAAAAGTTTCTTTACTATCAGCATTAAAAAAGTCACATAAGTCTTTAATTAATATTTCCAGTTCTTTATGGCTAGGAGGTGTATGCACGACTTCGCCATCAATATGATTGACAACTTGTACATCATCAGATATTCTAAATGCGCCTTCCTCTTTTTTATCGTCTAATGTATCACAAGCAATTAGTCCGTGAACGTATAACAATTTTTCAGGGGTTAAATCGTCATTGCGATTTTGTGTGATGTGTTTGATTGTAACATAATTATTTACAATCATTTGTTCTGACTTGGTCTTTGGTTTTACTTCCTTACGAAGCATTTCTTTAGCTTTTTTACGGGTAGTATTGGCTCCTTCTATCTGGCTACTAGAGATAGCTTCTTCCATAATAGCACTTACCAAATATCTAGTTTTATCAGCATCTGGAACAACATTATTTGCTCCCATATAACCACCGATATTCATATCAAAATAGTGAAGTATTTTTTGAATATAATCAGTAGTCACATAATTAAATTGATAACTACCAAAAGAGATATTTTTGTAATTTACCGCTCTTGCCATTTTTACGGCAGACCAAAGTTGTATAGGATCTAAATCTAATATTTTTTTATATTTTACTTTATCCCAATATAAATACTCGTTATTAATTTCTTTTATCTTAACAACCACATCTGGTTTATTTGCCAGTGCAAATATTTTTTGATTAAAAATCATTTTCGGTGCATCTTCCATCTTAACAGTATTATTAAAGAGTTCAAATATAGTAAATACTTCGAGATTATTGATAAATCTCGAAGTATTTACACAAACATTTGCTGCAACAATACATTTTTATCATCCAATTTTTCAATTAGATTTTATTCTAATAGTATTTCGGATTAGGATATCATTTATTTATCATCGTATTTAACCATAGCCTGAGCAAAATATTTAAATACTGTCAATTTTCCAGAATCTACAGCCAATGAAATTCCTCCTAATGGAAGATATCCCTCTTTAATCTTGTTTAAAACCTCAATTACTAGAAACTCTTTTGATTCCATTTCTAAAATAATGTAATCGATAATTTTTTTATTTTCCATAGTGTTTTTATTTACACAAACATTTGCTGTAACAATCCTTTTTTATATTCTTGGGTATCTTGTATTTGATTGGAAACTAATGCTATTTTTTCATCAATTGCCGAAAGGAAATTAGCGATTTTGGTTTGTTCTTCACTACTTGGAATAGGTACAACAAAACCTTTTACTGTTTGTGCATTTAAATTACCTTGTGTTCCTGTTGTAATATATTCTGCTAAGTACTTTTGAAAATCTAATAGAAAATAATATATATAATCAACACAAATATCCTGTTCTAATATCAGGTTCAAAACAGCTTGTGAAGTAGCTATTGGAATTTTATTGATAGCAACAAAGCCAACAGATGCATACATTGAATAGATGATTGAATTAACTGGAACAATCCAAGAAGATGAATTTTTCAAGCCATATTCTGATATACTATTTGATGTATATTCAATATATTTTCCTTGTTTAGTCATATCAGCAATTGATAAGAAAGGAATATTACCATCATAATAATCTTTATTTGTAGATTTAGGTGTTCCACCACTTTGTATTTTAGTACAAATCTTTGCGATAGTTTTTTCCTGCCACTCCTCAAAATCATTACCATTATCATCTTTAAACCTGATTTCTTGGTTGAAGATTTTTTGCATGATGCCTTTTTTGTAGTCCTCTAAAAGAGCTTTTTTTTCTTTTAAAAGGTTTAGTTTTTCATCTACTGATGAAAGGAAATTGGCTATGCGGGTTTGTTCTTCGTGGGATGGATAACTGAATGAAAAAGAATTAATTTGCTCTAAATTTAAATTTGGTTGGGCACCAACAGAAATATTATCTTTAATATATTTACTCATACATTCAGATGTAAGAATTTGAAAAATATAATCTTTATTTTCTTTTTCTTTTAGTCTAATAATGGCAAGAGCTTGATTTGTATTTGCTGGTAAAGCTTCTTTTTTTACAGTTGTACATTTACCTATTGTTGCACCGGCTATAGCAAATAGTAAATCATTTTCCTGTAGTATAGATCTTTTTAACTCTTTGTTATGTGTTTTTTCATCAATAAACAAACATTTACTGGTGTCTATATTATGACCATTCAAACATTCTATTTTTATAAAATTTACACCGTTTTCAGAAAAAGTCTTTGGTGTAGTACCTTTAGTTATTAGTGAGGTAATTTCTCTTAAACTTTTAAACTCCCAAGTACCCTCAAACTCTGGAAACCTTAATTTTGGTTGAAGTGTTTCCATATTAAAAAGGAGTTTTGATATTTAATTCACTACAAAACGAAACAATGGTTTTATCCACTTCATTCATTTTTAAATCAATGCTTTGCAATTGATCCGCCACTGCATTTACATCAATTGAGATGGCTTCTTCAAAAGTATTTACATATCGAGGAATGTTCAGGTTGTAATCGTTGGCTTTTACTTCTTCGAGAGTTGCTACGTTAGAATATTTGTCTATTACGGTCCTGTTTTGGTAGGTTTCAATAATTTTATCAATGTCAAATTCACGTAGTACGTTTTGATTTTTTACTTTTTCAAAATCATTACTGGCATCAATGAATAAAATGTTTTCTGGCGTTTCTTTGCATTTCTTCAAGACCAAAATACAGGTTGGAATACTCGTGCCATAAAACAAGTTAGACGGTAAACCAATAATGGCATCAATGTAGTTGCAATCTTCAATTAAATACTTCCTAATATGTCCTTCGGCAGCACCTCGAAACAATACGCCATGCGGCGCAATACAGGCCATAATACCGCTATCGTCTAACTGATGCACCATGTGTTGGATAAAAGCAAAATCAGCTTTGGTTCCAGGTGCCAGTCTGCCGTATTGCGAAAATCGCTCGTCATTTGTAAAAATAGGATTTGCAGACCACTTTGCTGAGAATGGTGGATTGGCTACAATGGCATCAAACTTAAAATCCAAGTGTTGCGGTTTTTCGAGCGTGTCTTCGTTTTTAATATCGAACTTATGATAATTCACATCGTGCAAAATCATGTTCATTCGCGCTAAGTTGTAGGTGGTACGGTTTTGTTCTTGACCGTAAAAATGTCCTACTTCTTCTACCTCTCGTGCCACACGAAGTAAAAGCGAACCGGATCCACATGTTGGGTCATAAACTGATTTTAACTTGCTTTTGCGAGTAGTCACAATTTTGGCCAAGATACTCGATACTTGTTGCGGTGTGTAAAATTCTCCTGCTTTTTGTCCGGCACCTGCTGCAAATTGTGCAATCAAATACTCATAAGCATCACCCAAAACATCACCTTCGGTATTGTCTAAATCGAAATCAATTTCGTCCAATGCTGTAAGTATTTTTACAATGACATCGTTACGGTCTTTGGTGGTACGACCTATTTTAGTAGAGTTTAAATCGATATCATAGAATAGGTTGTCAAAATCGTCTTGACTATCAGAACCCATGGTACTTTTTTCGATAGAGTTCAAAACGTTGGCTAAATCTTCGAGAATAAAAGTGCTTTGAATTTGCTCTTCATCGTCTTGATTAATAACCTTTGCATTTCCTTTTTTTGCAAGATTTGTAAACAGTTCGGATGGTTTTAGAAAATATCCTAGTGCTTCAACAATGGCTTCTTTTAACGCTTCTAAAACAGCTTTACCATCACTACTATTTTCGTCAATAGTATTAAACACGATTCCATCTGGCTTTAGGAACTCATTGGCTTTTTTTTCTAATTTTTCCGAAAGGTATTTGTAGAAAATAAAACCTAATATGTAGTCTTGAAATTGATTGGCTGATATTTTACCTCTTAGGATATTGGCAATCGCCCATAATTGGGTTTCTAAGAGTTTCTTTTGTTCGTCTGACATTGTGTTTTTTTGACTTTTTTTGAATATTGGCTAAAGTAGTTATAAACTTATATACGGTAAAAACTTATTTTTCAATTTTCTTATAAAATCCTGCATACAATTTCATACGATTTTATGCCAAAAAATGCTGGTCAATTTAACCGGTTTTCTACCCAAGAATCAAACTTATTTTTAGACAGGTAACGATGGAAAATTCATAAAAATAGGGCTTGATAAACACTCTTTCAATCCCTCATATTAAATCTTCCATGTCCTCGTTGCGCTACCGCTCCTATTCCAAATCAATTACAATCTTTTCCCACGTCACCTTAGATCATTTTATGAATACCTTATTATTTCAAAGCTCAGCCATAATGGTAAAATAATTAATGCGGCTTATAGATTGAATATACTGAATCCAATGGATGGGTCTGTAATTGAGTTAGGATATTTAATCCTTTGTCAAATTTTAATCTCATTTGCATTTGAGTAATACAAATCATCATTACTTCCCCTTCATTTTTATATTCAAAAACCAGTATGCTTTTGTCTTATTTCAAGAGCAAAGGTAACTCCGTGTTCTTTACGCAATAGCAAGGCCTGGTCCTTCAGATTTGCCAAAAAATCTCCACCCATCCAGGTTGTATTTTTTATCAAAGCCTTGCTATTGCTAAACACTCACCTTTTTATGCTCATGAAACAAAACATAGCATACTCCGGCTCTTTAGACGAATAAAAAAAATGTCAGCAATGAGAAATAAAATATTACAAATGGATTTGATGAAACAAAACAGCACCTCCTCACATTGCCGAATAAAATTTCAAAAAAAATTAATCACTAAAAATCGTAGAAATTATGAACATCACAGGAAGAGTGACAGCGGATGCGCAGGTACGCAACGTGTCCAACAGCAAAACAGTAGTAAACTTTTCGGTAGCCATCAACGACAGCTACAAAAACAAAGCGGGTGAGCGCATAGAGCAGACAACGTATTTCGACTGCGCCTATTGGCTTAGTCCAAAAGTAGCGCAGATACTCACAAAAGGCACGGTGGTAGAACTGACAGGCAAAGTGAGTGCAAGAGCGTGGACAGGCAGTGACGGACAACCACACGCAGGACTGAACTTCAACACCTCGCAAATCAAGCTTCACGGGGGCGGTAAGAAAACCGAAGCGGAACAGGCTTCTACAGGAAACAACAATGACGATACAAAGGACGACCTCCCGTTTTAACAACGAGCATCTAAATAATTTTTAACAATTTAGAATTTTAAAATCATGGCACATAATATCAATTTTAACAGCGAAACAGGACGTTATTCATTCTTTAGCGTAAAAGAAAAAGCATGGCACGGATTGGGGCAGATTGTGGAGCAATACCCAACAAGCGGAGAAGCGATAAAACATGCAGGATTAGACTATGAAGTAGCTAAAAGCCCCCTATTTACAAAAGGTTCCGGCATTATCGAAACGGCTAACGGCATAGAGATAGGCAACAGCGAATTGGAAGTACCTAACTATTTCGCCAACATACGCACCGATAACAATGCTGTATTGGGAGTAGTCGGCAAGGATTACCACATTGTACAAAACCGTGAAGCGTTCAATTTCTTCGATGCCATTGTAGGCGGTGACGAAGGCATATTATATGAAACCGCAGGAGCATTGGGCAACGGGGAGCGCATTTTTATCACCGCAAAACTGCCCGACTACATCCGAGTAGGCAATGGAGACGATGTTACCGAAAAGTACATTTTTTTGACTAATTCGCACGATGGCAGCGGAAGCATTACCGCAGCATTTACACCTATCCGAATCGTATGCCAAAACACCCTTAATGCTTCGCTTCGTTCGATGAGTAACGTGGTACGCATCAAACATACTTCGGGAGCAAAACAGCGTTTGGATGATGCTCACAAGGTTATGGGATTGGCAAATACACTGAGCAACCAATTAGAGGGCATATTCAACCAATGGGCTAAAGTAAAGGTAACTGACCAAGAGGTAAAAAAGCTAATCCAATTATCGCTTTGTCCAAATAAGGAAACATTTGATTTATTGAAAAAAGGTGCGGAAGATGAAGTTTCCACCTTGTTCAAAAACACAGTAGAAGATGCTTTTACCTACGCTATGCTTAGTGATACACAGCAGATGGAAACAACCAAAGGTACTTTGTTTGGAGCGTATAACGCCGTGACAGGATACTATCAGAATGTACGCAATTACAAAGATAATGAAGCCAAGCTACAGAGTATTGTAATGGGTGGTACGGCACAGCTAAAAACCCAAAAGGCTTTTGAACTGTGTACCTCTTTTGCAACAGAAGGAGCGGAAATCTTAAACCTTAATTAAATACCCTTAGGCTACCGTCTTAAATGGTGGTAGCCTTTAAAAAACTTTATAATGTGAAGACATTAAAAAAATGGACAATTAAATTTTAGAACGATGAACACAAATTTTTTCAATCAGATAGCACAAATGGACATACAAGGAGATTTGCACCTAACCATAGCAAAGGGAGCAGAAAACAACCTTATTGTATCGGTTATTCTCCAAAACGAACAATGCGGAGATACTGCAAAACAACTGATACCTCCGCTTAATTTAAGGGGAACAGCAGATGAATTGGATGAGGGATTTTTTCAGCAGATAGCAACACCTTTACAAACCGCTTCGGGTTTAATGGTAAATATGGAAGCCTTTATGAAACAGTTGGAAGAAGCTAAAAAGCAATCGGCAATGGAAAAGGAAAAAGGCGAAAAAGAGAAAAAGGAACAGGAAGCCAAAGACAAGAAATTTAAAGAGGGAATGGCAAAAGCGGATGAATTGGAAAAAGAAGGCAAATTCCGTGATGCGTGGATGAAAGTACCCGAAATTACCGACTACCCCGAAAAAGCGGACGAGATACGAAAACGCAAATCGGAACTATCAAACCAATTTTCTTCAACAGGTCTGTTTGCGACAGAGCAACCTAATGTTTAATACAAAATCCAAGAGTTATGTTATTAGCAACACAGTTAGAAAGAGTATTTATACTTAAAGATAAAGGACAGGACATCAGACTGACCGACCCCGAACCACGTTGGAGTGTGGAAGCGGTATTGAATTTTTACGCCAATACGTATCCCATACTAACCACGGCAAAAGTATCTGCCCCTATTATCCGTGATGATAGGATAGAATACAAATTGGAAAGCGTAATGGGAACAAAAGGTTAAACCAAAAATTAAAAACGATGAACTATGCAAAGCAATATCCTATCGGGAACTATCAGCATACCCGAACAAAAAACACAACGGCAACTGCACCGACAATTGGGCGAGTTCGCACAATGTATGCAGAGAGCCAAAGACACAAACGAAGTACAGAAAGACAAACAGAAATCCGTACCGATAGCAATGCTGCCAATGGTTTTCTAAAGTGTGCGTTTCTGCCAAAACTCAAAACAGTTCAATCCGTACAAGCTTGTAAGAAAACAGCAAAAATAGAGAGGGATTTTTACAAGTCCCTTTCCCAACTTGCAGAACATTACGGCATTGAACCGTTACAAACGAAAGATTATGGCTATCCCTATAATATAGCTTTGGCTATGTGGGATGCGGAAAACAAGTTAAAAAAGAACAATGTCAATTGGGATAATTTACGTTTGGTACAGGATAGTAAGAAAACATTTTTTACAAGCGAGGAACGATACGGCACAGGTACAACCCTGTACTATATTCCAATTGTTCCACTCTTTCAAATGCTCAATGACCCAAAGCGTAAAAAGACGGCTCAATTGCTCGTTTCGGTTTGCAGTTATCTGTATCATATTGCCGATATACCCTATTACAGACAGGAAAACAGCTATCTGTATTGGATGTACGAAATGATGAACGATTGGATTGAACAGGATGATTATACCGAAGAAACAAATAGCTGTATTGCAGAGATTGTAAAAGCCGAATGGATAGGCGAACGGATAGAACAAAAACTATTCAACCGTATCAATTTACAGATATTTGAACAACGCTTAAGACACTTTAAAAGCCGTGATACATTCGACTTGGAATGTCAAAAAGTGGCTTGCGATGCCTTTGTTCTCTATACGCAATATCCACACGAGAGCATTTTTCGAAACGCTCCAAGACCCGAAGTAGACCCCTATAATGATGAGAATGACTCCGAAACCGTTGGAATGGAAAAGTATATCTCCTTTATAGCAGATACCACAGGTTGGCTGTATGAGAGGCTTACCGACAGCATTAACAATGAGTTTAACGAGTATGGAGCAATGGAAGAACCTACTATTTGCAAACGCTTTGACGGAAGCAACATAACACAAACCAATCTTGATTTTGAGAACCGTTTATTTGCCCTTTTGGATGAACTATGCACACTATTATATGACTATAAAACCTATAGAAAATGAACAACATAAATGACATAACTGAGAATTTTGGAACGCTTTACCACCCAAAATCCGCATTGGTTTTTTATCAAACCAAAGGAACGAATACCAATATGTACGTGGAGCATTTTGATATGGACAAAAACGGAAATCCTGTCAATGCCCATCCATTGACCGTAAATGAAGCTAAAGTGTTAGCAAAGGCGTTACACACCGACAAAGAAAAGGATAAAGCCTTTTTAAAGCCAAAAGGAATTTTACCGACCAATATATTGCATATCAATCCGAGCGAAAAAGGCACGGTACTTTGGTACACCAAAGCACAGAAACAGCAATTTTATTTTGTGAAGGGTTTGGGCATACCCAACGGCAAAGCACATGTACCATCAATGCTTTGGTATGCCAGTAAAAACAGCCTAGCACTATTTGCTATTACTACTGACAGAAGACCAACAGAAAATACACCATTGTATTTTGCTCCTTTCTTCAACATTTATGAAGACGGTAAAGTGTGTATGGGAACTGTAAGTATAGACATTAAAAATTCCGCTTCCGTGGAGGAATTTATAAGTGCTTGGGAAGACTACTTTTTTAATAGCTATTTCAGCCATCTATTAGGAGAACACAGTCCCATAAAAGGGAATTGCGTAAGCCTTTGGAAAAAATTGATTGAAACTAGCGAAGCCTTTCCTAATGATGTATTGAAAAAGAACAACAAAACCATTAAAAATCTATTGTGATGAATACCGAGAAACTAAAAGTACATTTTACCGATAACTATCTGATAAGCCCTACCAATCCCATTACGGTAAACTTAATCGGTGCAGGTGGGACAGGCTCAAAGGTTCTGACCGCTTTAATGGAAATGAACCACAGCTTAATCGAATTGGGACACGCAGGCTTACGTGTCCGCCTATGGGATGATGATACTGTAACCAATGCCAATTTAGGAAGACAGCGTTTTGCAGAGAGTGAAACAGGCTTGTACAAGTCCGTTGCACTAATCAACCGTGTAAACCGCTTTTCAGGGACGAATTGGAAAGCCGAAACCGCAAAGTTTGAAAAGGACAGTTCGGGCAGAATACCCGAAGAAGCACAGGCAACTATTTACATTACCTGCGTGGATAATGTACAGGCAAGGTTTGGCGTTGCTGAAATACTGAAAGAAATAGGCAACCGCAGACACCACAGGGACGAACCGAAATATTGGCTGGATTTTGGCAATAGCCAGCATACAGGACAAGTGTTGCTGTCTACCATAGGAAACATTCATCAACCCAATTCGGAGAAATACGAAACGGTGGCAAGCCTGCCAATGATTACCGAAGAATTTGGAGAGTTATTAAAGCAGTCCGAACAAGAGGATGACACGCCAAGCTGCAGTTTAGCAGAAGCACTTGAGAAACAGGATTTGTTTATCAATTCCTCTTTAACCCAAATGGGATGCTCCCTTTTATGGAACTTATTTCGGCATGGTATGACACCGTACAGGGGATTTTTTCACAATCTAAAGGACTTTCGCACCCATCCCATAAAAGTCGCCTGATAGTCAAAATCGGGCGGCAAAAAGACACTCCCTTCCGATGGTCGGGACAGTCTTTTTGCGCCAAATCGGTGCAACCACTTTACCAAAATGCACCTTTCGCACTTCCTCACTCCGCATTTTACCAAACAGGTTGGAATCTTATTTCTAAGGGATATTCATTATCCCTTTCGTTGTTTCAGCCGACTTCTTTTCTTTCCACATCAGCCACCAAAGAAAAGAAGCAAAAGAACGTCGCCTTACTATAACTGGATTTTCTGTCATTCCAAATTACTGGATTGGCTGTTTTTTCCACACAGAAAAACCCTCAAAAAGATGTTCAATGTTTTCAAACTCTATAAATGCGGTCAGTTCTTTTTTGCACTGTTCTTTAAATCCCCTGAAACACCCAAAACTTTTTAGAGGTATTTCGGCTAGTTGTCCTATGGTTTGAATATCCAAAACCTCGAACATGTTATGCATTCTCTTACTAAAAGGAAAATGGCTTTCATAAAGCATTATATGCAGGACAATTTCAGTATTATTTTTACTTTTTTTGATTTGCTTGGTCTCGCATTTAAAGTCATATTTTAACTGTTCTAATTTTTGCTTATAGTATTCAATTTCAGCAAGTAACTGGGTTACGCTCTGTACTTTTTTATATGTACTTTCGTAAATTTGGCGGATGCTTTCACCGGTGACCCCATAAATGGAGGCCACTTCCTGTAGTGTCATTTTTTCTATCAGGAGCTTCAGCAATACATCATATTCCTTTTCAGAAAGTACTCTTCGGGACATTTCGATATAAAATCTATTGGTACGTGCTATAACATCTTTCATAGGAATGCAGTTAAATTACTTTATCACTGAAATAATATCCTCTTTCGTAAAGTCTTTTTTCTATATTTTATTTAAAGATAGTAAGGTTTATGGAGTTATCCAATGTTTGTATTATAGATACGTCTGGAAAACAGGAAATGAAACAACCCGAAGATCAACTTCGGGTTGTGATTAAATGCAAATGTTTATAATATAAACGTAAACGAATACCTGGCAGTTAATCGCTACTGTTAAACTCAAAGTTCAACTGCCTTTCGTTCCCGAAATTATCCGAAATCCATACATCAAAGGATTGGGAGACGGTGGAGCCCGAAGTATAATACAACCTGAATTGCTTAGCCCGCAACGGATACAAATCGTTGGGCAGATACGGAGGTTCATCGTAATAATGCAAAGTTCCTTGTCCGTCAAATTGGAAGTAACGAATAAAATATTGTGTGTTACTGTAATTACCGGTTGGCTGTATCGTAAGCCTAATCTCAACGGAATTGCCATTAGCAATTTCTTTGGGTACTGGCATCACCTTTACCTCAAAAGGGAAATCATCTTGTATTTCCAATTCGTCTTTGCCACAGGATGTAACAGAATTTATCAGGATTGCCAATAATACATACATTGGCAGTAAGCCAATTTTGAATTTATTGAAAAATGCTATCATTGTTTTATATTTTAAAAGTTAAAAGTTAATCCTCAATCCCAGACCGGCTGAAGGTCGGAACTGTTCCAGATCCGTACCCCACAAAACTTTTGTGCGACCCTGAAGAATCATCACAAAACGGTCGGACAAGTATGTTTCAAAAGACAGCCGTCCGCCTGCCCCGTAAATGAAATTGTCCTCAGTCAGTATTTTTGCCCCGTCATACAACAAAGCTTCGCCACGGTTAATGCTTTCATAACCCAGTACACCAGTTATTGCTGCATTCAGGGTAATGTTCTTACGGGTATCACCCAGCAGGAAGAAACTGTAACCGCCTTCGGCTGTATAGGTTTCGTTCGGTATACCGAGATCTTTGTATCCATAATATTGATGGGTATATTCCAAAGCCCAAAGCTTATAATTGCCGTTGTTACCGTTTACGGTCATACCTATATTAAAGTAGTAGTTCCTGCTAGGATTATTATTAGATAGAGTTCCTGCGTTTACTTCCAATCCTTTCTGTTTAGGCAACATTCGTTGTGCCTGTGCGATAGTAATACCCATAAAGGCAAACATCATCGTATAAATATACTTTTTCATTTTTCTGTTATTACGTTTAATGGATTACTAAAATTTTAGATGCATATTGTTAATCAAGCGAGCCTTGATCAAATCTGAATTTTCTATCTGAAGTGTTTGATTTCTGCCCCCATTCTTCTCGAAAATCTCAATTAATAACACTTTGTCATCGGCAATGGTAAACTGATTCAACAGAAACACATTTTGTTCGGTCATTTTCCCACCAATCTCGTCCAGCGGCTTGTAAGTGCGTAATGGCATCATTGGTCTTTCCTGCACCACGGTTCGCTTGGCAATCTTTTTATCCATCACTTTGAAATTTATAAAATCAATCTGGAAAGGAACATTGGTACGGTTTGCGAGTTCCGTATGGAAATAGTATTTACCATTATGGATGTAAATTCCTTTCAGGAGAAACTGTATGCCGAAACTTTTCGCCCCGATATGCTTTACAATGCTTTTATCGTTTTTGTAAATTGTTTCCAGTAACAAGCCTGCCAGAGATGGTGAGTTGTTACCCAACTCTTCAAAAAGTACATCACTTCCATTAGCCTTGTCCTCTGTCTTTTGCATTGTTAGCAGGTCATAACTCAACACCTCCGGGGATGAGCTGTAATTCACATTGAAACTGTAAAAATGGCCGTCATTGGTAATTACCGAAAAATTGGTTTCCGGTTCAAATTCTTTTACCGATGCTTTTACACGTAGTACATTTTCGGCATCTTCTGCTTTTCCTGCAATCAAGTATTCACTGCCCAGATCCACGTAGCGGATAGCGGTCGGGAAAATCAGATGCGAAGTCTTGTCATAAGTAACTTCCATAAGGTACGGTTCTATCTTACCCAAAGCAAGAGGAGTTATTGCGCTGTCCTGTGCAAAAGAGGATACTGCAAAGCCAATAATCATGGCAAATGCCCAAAAGGTTTTTAAGTAATTTTTCATTGTTTAATTCTATTTATGTTTAACATTATTTTTTGGAAACAAGGAACAGTTGATGCCCTGCCTTTAAGGTAACTTTCGGTGTCTTCACTTTTTTGGAGAAATAGCCCGAAATGCCCTGTACTACACCACGGCTCAAATCAGCGGCAACCTGTTGTCCTGCCGATTGGGTAAGCATCAGGCTCGTCCCGGATTGCTGGCTCATATTGCCAGCCATTTCGCCAAGGGCATTCATTTCGGGCGAATACGGCACATACAAACCCTGCTGACCGTCCAGATCATAAACCGTAATATCAACCGGGAGGATATTTCCGTCCAGTTCTATGGAAGTAACTTTGAGCTGTAAACGTCCTCCCTCAAGTTTGGCATTAGCCGTTAAAATTGTTCCTTTGGGAATGCTACGATTAGGCGTTTGGGCGGGTTCCAGTAACCGTAATCGTACTCCAGTTTCACCAATAATGGTCTGCGTTTCCTGTACACAGGCTTTAATACTGTTTTTGGGTTGTACCACTTGTTCTAAAGCACTGGCAGTATAAAAACCGCTGTTCTTGTTTTGACTCCAATCTGCTAAAAAGGCACTATCGTTAGGCTCACGGTACAAGGCAGATACGGTGTTCTTTCTTGCAGAAGTGAATGCCACGAACTGCTCTTTTTGTGTAGATGAAGACGACTTAGAAACAGCATCATTGGCAGGTACAACTTCCCCCATATTTGTACCTGAAGGAAGATATTTTGCAGCCATCTGATAGGATTTCTCCATCAATGCTAATTGATCATCAACCGTTACTTTGGCTGGAACGTCTTTCTCAGCCAGTTTTTCCTTTAATTCTTCCAATTGCTTGCGGAGTTCCTGCGTCTCAGAATTATCGTCCTTATAGAAAGAGCCTAATGTGCTTTGCACGTTGCGGTAACTGTTTAAAGCGGGATTACTTTGTTTTCCAGATCCGTTGGCACTGCTGTAGCTTTCTTCTTCTTTAGGTAGCTCCTCCTCCGCTTCTACATTTTCGTCGGTATTCCAGTAATCAGAAAGAGATGTGAGAGCGTTCCTCTTTTCCTGATTCTTACGTTCTAGCATTTCCTCCTCGTATGCCTTACCCTTATCGGCAGGCATTCCTGCGCCAGTAGCCTGAGGTACAACCTCGTTCAGTCCGATTTTATCGATTTCCTTTTTCTCGGAAGACGGTTTAAATATCAAGTACATACAGCCGATGAACACAACACCCATCAAACCGAATATAAGTGGTTTTTTAAGCTTTTGGGCTTTGTTCTGTGTACTTTCTTGCAAAACATCTTCGGTTGCTGCTGGGTTACCTTCCGTTACCCGAACAACCGTTTTTTTATTCTCATTTTCTTTCATGAATGTCATTTTTTAAAATTGTTGATACTGTATCCTGCAAGAGTGCAGGACTTCATTTCTTTTTGAGAACAGGATTTTCGATATGCTCAATGACCATATCGTTATTGGACTTGCTGGTATCATACCATACTTTGAAAATAACCCCTGCGCTAAGCAACAGATACCCCGCAAAAAAGTAAAGCGTGTACTTGTGCTGTTTTCTTAAAGGCAGTGTTCGCCAACGTTCATCCAGTTTCTCAAACCAATTGTCCATATCAGTTCGTAATTTTTTCATATCCTACGTTTTTAGCGTTCAATGACCTCTATATCTTTGTTTTCCACAACAGTAAACTTTTCGATATTGAAGCCCTGCGGGTTATTGTCCGAACGGACAGAGTTCACAAGAAAACAGGAAGTAACCAGATTACGTTTGGTCACATTACTGGAACGGATGATGAACTGTCTGGCATAGGTACGTGCCGCATAGGGATAGGTGTCGAAATTGCAGACCACACTATCTACTTCGATACGTTGCTGTACGTTGCCCGATATAATACGGTTGTAATATCCCTTTTCCGAAAGGTCTTTGTAATAATCAAAAGCACTTTTATCGGCAAGGTTAAACGCCCGGCTCATATTACTTTCGATAGCATTTTTATCGGGAGCCAGCGTAAAGAACAGTTCGTGAAAACGTCTTACATGTTCCCTTGCTTCGACCGGTCGGTTGATGGACGCATCCTGTGCAAGTGCCAGCATTAGTGATTTGCCATTGTCCAGTACATAGATCTTCTGGCGCTGTTCTTCTGCAAAGCGGTAAGATTGCCATACTGCATATCCTGCAACACTGATGCAGAGAACGGCAAATACAAGAGCGTACAACCTGATTTGGCGAAAACTGTTTTCGATATTTCTTAGCGTTTTAAATTCCATTTTTTACTGATTAATCGTTCTACATTATTTGAGTAATTGCCCGCCAATATTTCCTGCTGCCGAGCCAGCTCCGGCTCCAGCAATATTTCCGGCTTTCATTGCGGTTTGGTTTACATTACGAGTAAAATTCCCTGCCCCACCAGCCTGAATAATCCAGCCTGTCACGGTTGGGATAGTAAAATATCCCACAATGCCAATGATCATAAAAATCACATACACGGTATTTGACGTATCGGGAATGAAAGTCGGGTCAGCAAGCATTTCGATATCCCTTTCTATAATCAGGGATTGTATCTTGGCAAGCATGCAGCTGAACAGGTCGGCAACGGGTAGCCATAGATATACACTAACGTATCGAGTAAGCCATTGCGAAAGTGTGGATTGAAAACCATCCCAAACCGATATAGCAAAAGCTATCGGACCCAAAATGGACAACACAATTAAAAAGAAAGTACGTATGGTGTCAATTACTAGAGCAGCTGCCTGAAATAGAATTTCCAGCAATTCCCTGAACCAGTTTTTTACGGACTGCTCAATGCTGTGCATCCCTCTTTCCATATACATGCCCGACATCGTGACCAAATCAGATGGCGACCAACCCAGTTCTTCCAGTTTTTTATCGAACTCTTCGTTCGATGCCAGATACGCGGTTTCAGGGTTGCGGAGCATTGCCTCACGCTCCAGCAGATCTTTTTTTTCCTGCAAATCGTTCAGGTCAAGAACCTGATTTTCGAGAATGGCATGTGTCCCCTGCACCACTGGGCTTAGCACTGCATTGATGGTTCCAAGTACCATGGTCGGGAAAAACATAATACAAAGACCCAATGCAAAAGGACGGAGCAGAGGGTACATATCAATAGGCTCTGCACGGCTTAGTGCCTGCCATACTTTAATAGCTACATAGAACAAAGCTCCCAGACCAGCCACTCCTTTAGCCACTGCCGCCATATCTGCGGACAGTGGCATCATCTCATCGTACAAGGAGCGCAGAACCTCGTGAAGATTATTAAATTCCATAACTTACCAGTATTTTTGGTTAGCTGTTCCGTAGAGTTCGAATACTCTTTTAGTATTGTTCTGCTTTTTTGCCCTTAGAAAACTTACTGAGATATTTTTGTTCGTGTAATAGCGTACAAGGCTGTGGTATTCCTTCACTTCTTTGTACACACGGTCAATAATATCCATACGTTCTTTGTCATTCAATGACAAACTGGAAGAGCTTACGATCTGTTTGAGCTCTTTCAGCAGTGCTGTACTTTCGTTGAGCAGTGCTGCATAACCATTGGCGATAGCCATCAATTCCTGAGGAGAAAAATTGGGATCGTTCATCATTTTGCCAAAATTCTGAACATACATTTCGGAAACATCGCCAACCAGCAGTACTGTCTGCTGCACCTTACGGGCATCTTTCACCAAATTGTTGACAGCTTGCAACTTATCATAGTATTCTTTGCCCTGTTTATATACCTTTTCCACTTCCTTGAAATTTTTAATAACATTGGATACCGTGGATGAAGTCTGTACCATTTCATTGGCACTGTTAACAATTCCCTGAGCCAGATTTGTGGGGTCTGTAACCACCCATTGGGCTTTTGCGGACGGTACTACAGCCAATATTAGTGCTGTCAACACCATGAATAGTATTTTTTTCATTGTTCTTCGATTTTTAAATGATTAATAATTGTATTTACTTTTCTCTTCTTTGTAGGGCTATCCGTTTGATAGCGTGCTCTACATTTCCATCTAGTTCACCGGCAAGCTTCATCACCTCCATTTTCTCCGTTTCCTCGGTGGTATATGCGAGATATTCTTCAACGGACACTTCTGTGGCATAAACTGCAGAATGGGTTCCACCCAAACCAATCCAAACTTCCTTGTAGAGCCGTGATGGGTCATTATTCATATTGATGGAAAGTACCTGTGCCTTTTCTTTATCAGACAAGCCAAGCATTGCCTGTATGTCATCAAACTTGTTCATGTACTTGCGCTGGTCGAGCAGGATTTTACAATCGGAATTGTTGATGATACTTTCCTTGACGATGGGTGATTGGATGATGTCATCTACCTCTTGCGTTACTACTATGGCTTCTCCGAAAAACTTCCTGACCGTTTTAAAGAGGTACTTTATATATTCTGCCATTCCCTCTTTAGCAATCGCTTTCCAAGCCTCTTCAATCAGAATGAGTTTGCGGATACCTTTCAATCGTCTCATCTTGTTAATGAACACCTCCATGATGATGATAGTCACAATTGGAAAGAGAATTTTATGGTCTTTGATCGCATCAATTTCAAACACAATGAAGCGTTTGGAAAGCAGGTCTAGCTGCTTATCGGAATTGAGCAGGTAATCGTATTCACCTCCTTTGTAGTAAGGTTCCAGTACGTTCAAAAAATTAGCGATGTCAAAGTCTTTTTCCCTGACCTTTTTTTCTTGTAGTACTTTACGATAATCGCCCTGCACATACTCATAGAAACCATTGAATGAAGGATATGCATCATTCTGTTTGATACGCTCTATATAACCACTTACCGCATTGGATAATGCCACTTCTTCGGAACGGGTTGGTGGTTCATCATCACGTTTCCAAAGTGTAAGTATCAGGGTTTTGACACTTTCTCTTTTCTCTATGTCAAACACTCCATCATCGGTATAGAATGGATTGAAGGCAATAGGATTGTCTTCTGTATAAGTGAAGTAAACCCCGTCTTCGCCTTTGGTTTTTCCTTTGATAAGTTCACATAATCCCTGATATGAGTTACCCGTATCTACCAGCAGAACGTGTGCGCCTTGCTCGTAGTATTGCCTAACCATGTGGTTGGTAAAGAAAGATTTACCGCTTCCCGAAGGACCCAATATAAACTTGTTTCGGTTCGTGATAATACCTCGCTTCATCGGCAGGTCGGAAATGTCAAGATGGATAGGTTTTCCAGTCAGACGGTCTGCCATCTTGATACCAAATGGTGATGGCGAATTATGATAATTGGTTTCTTCAGTAAAGAAGCACAATGCGGGTTCAATGAACGTGTAAAAGCTTTCTTCACTTGGAAAATCTCCGGCATTTCCAGGCATTCCTGCCCAGTAGAGCGTAGCCACATCGGTGGTATTATGGCGGGGTTTGCATTCCATCAGTGCCAAAGCACTACCGCTATCATTCTTTAGCTGTTTGAATTCGCTAGGGTCATCCGACCAAGCCATAACGTTAAAGTGTGCTCTGATGGACGACAGTCCAAAACTGTGTGCTTCGTTCAGGTACCGCTCTATCCATTCTTTATTGATCTGGTTGGCACGACTGTATCGAGCCAGTGAGTGCATATTCCTTGCGGACTTCTCAAACTTTTGCAGGTTGTCTTCGCTGTTATCCAAAAACAGATATTGGTTGTAGATATGATTGCAGTTTAAGAGCAATCCCACGGGAGCAGCAAACGACAAACGACAGTCACTCCGGTCGGTAGATAGTTTTTCATAACGGGTATCTGCTGATACAGTTGAAGGCAGATCGTCCGTATCGGATAAAGTGTGCAGGCACAATCTTTTGTTACCAACGCGCACTTCTTCAGCTCCGATTGCTATATCCTGCATTGGTGTTACGGCTTTCCTTGACAGCGTTAAATACTGTTCCAATAATCCTTGTTTTTCATCCGTACCGATGATATCTTCTTCCGTTAGGCGTCGTAACCCGATAAATCCGCTGTCATTTGCAATACGCTCAAACTGTGCAACCGCTTCCATAAAACGATGAATCGCTTCCTTATCCCTGATTTCTTTTGGTATGAGAGCACCTTTACAAAGTGATGAAAAATTACTCTGCGTACGCATTCTTTCCTTAGTGGTTTTAGTCAGGAACAGGTAGCAATAATGGTTAAGAAAAGGACGTTCGTTAAAATGCTGTTGGTAGGATTTGCCCAAAAAGCTCAAACCGTCATCAGCAATATCGGGTGCATAATTTTCCTTAATATACCAGTCCTGTTTATGGATAACGGTATAGTCGGGCAACGTCTTGATGGCTTTGTGCCAAGCAGAATGAATGGCTTCGTATTCCGCAGAAGCTACCGTAAACAGTTCCGGCAAACGCACTTCAAAACAGGCCGTAATGTCTGCATCCTTTGACAGGATACAGTTGTTTTCTACCGCTAGTAATGGAAACTTATTTTCCAACGTTGTGGTCTTGGCTACATTCCTCATACGGCATTCGATTTAGGGGTGAACTTTAAATAGCGATGTACAGGCTTGCGACAGATGATGTAACGAGGATGCCTTTTTCTTGCACCGATTTTCATCAGACCATGTTCTCCATACTTTTTGTTCAGTGAAAAGGTCTGCCATACTATCAGCGAAGCACCACCAGTTCCAAGAAACAGGCAGATGTAGGAATTGACCCCGGCCATGTAAAGTATCATGACCAGAATAAGCGTTCCTAGCAGTCCGCCTGCGAATATGAACAGGTATTGTGCTTTCAACCCTTTAAACTCTACCGTTCTTCCGATGCCTTTGTTGATATTGTAATTCATAAGGCAAGGGATTAAAGAAAGAATGAACGCAAAATAGTAGCCGCAACAATCAAGAAGATACAGGCACCGAACCAGCTTGCTGCAGTCTTGCTTGTATCGGGGTCTCCGCTACTGAACTTGCCGTACACTTTAACCCCTCCAATGAGACCTACCACGGCTCCAATAGCATAGATGAGTTGTGTGGCAGGATCGAAATAGGACGTAACCATTTGAGTGGCTTCAGTGATACCAGCTGAACCGTCTCCCTGTGCCATCGCACTAATTGTTGATAGTACAGCCAATACCAACACTACTTTTTTAACTTGATTTCCCATGATTTGAATATTTTATTATTCTGTATTCCTACGCTTTGCAGGATTTATGGACAAATATCTTTTGCAATCGGTAAGATTATTACAAAGTGGCAGTTAAGGGAATTGTTTGACCTTAGGTAGCAGTGATAATAAATGTGTTGCAGTACTTACTATAGAAGTTGAGAAAATCCGAAACATTTTAGACTAATCGAATTTAAACATTGAAAATTATTCAACTTATATTACGACTGAATTCAACGATAGTATAACCGTAGAAATGAACAAGGACAAATTTTACTCTCAAAAATAAAACGAGAGTAAATTTTTAATCTATTTACTCTCTTAGAAAATACATTAGCATTCATTTCCATTTTTAAGATTGATTTATCTAGCGGATTAAAGCCAAATACAAAATTAAAGGAGGGGAAGACATATTTTTACAACTCAAAAATTTTTAACTGCCAATACTTATCCCTGTAAAATTTCCATTTTTTTAATGTTAAAAAAAGAGCCCAACTACATAGTAATTTGTACTATTCTTATCCCATATTCGGTTACACCACTTATTCTCAGTAAAGACACTAATAAAATCAATGCACAAAATGATACTTTAATTTGTCTTTTTTTTCTCATTAACTGAAGTTTATTTATTTATAACAATAAGATGTTATATTTGCTTAGGCAACATAAATTTCGCTCTATGAAAAATTATCTACATAATCTATTTGCATCTAAAAAGGAAGAAGTTAAGAAGCCGAATACTTTAACTAGTTCGCTTGCTCCAAAGGTTTTAACAAATGTCTTAGATATCGAAAAGATTCAGCCTTATTTAGATAAACTAAATGAAACAATAGATACAAAGGGTATTAATAATATTGCACTCACTGGTGGATACGGCTCGGGAAAGAGTACAATAATTGGAACATTTAAAGAGCTAAATCCTAAATACAAATTCTTAAATATTTCATTAGCTTCTTTTAATAAAAAAAAGAGTGATGATACGTTAACAGTAGCTGAGAAAAAAGAACATAAAGAAGAATTAGAAAGGTTATTAGAAGTTAGTATTTTACAACAAATATTCTATCACGTTAAACCAGAAGAAATTCCTGAATCTCGTTTTAAAAGAATTATTAATATTCCTGATTGGAAAATTTGGAGTATATCAATCGGTTTTATTTTGTGGATTTCAAGTTCTGTTTTACTATTAAAGTACGATTATTTAGATAAAATTAGTCCAGAAAATTGGAGTACTAAAGATAGTTTTGACTGGTTTGCTCTATTCGTATTTGTAATAGCATTTATAGGTTTAGGTTTATTATCAAAATTAATTATAAAATTATTCAGTAACTCCAAAATCAATAAAGTAAACATAAAAGGAGAATTAGAATTAGGGGATAATGTAAATAAATCAGTTTTTAATGAACATTTAGAGGAAATTTTATATTTTTTTGAAGTAACTGGGTATAATGTAGTTTTGATTGAAGATTTAGATAGATTTGATAGTACTGATATATTTACAAAACTTAGAGAAATTAATATACTATTGAATAATTCAAAACTCATAGAAAGAGAAATCAATTTTGTTTATGCCGTTGGGGATGATTTATTTGATGATAAAAAGGAAAGAGTAAAATTCTTTGAATACATAATTCCTGTTATTCCTTTTATTAATTCATCAAACGCTGATGAACAGTTAAGAACATTAATTAAGGAATCTGGATTAGAG
>NZ_QKNZ01000105.1:0-39476 GCF_014156605.1 Flavobacterium sp. SOK18b | reverse complement strand
AAACAAAATATTATAAAGGGTACAAAGATAAACCTCAAAAAAATATTGGAGTTTACAAAGTGAATAATTCAAGTTCATTTAAAGCCAATAAAAATTACAAAAGCGAACAAGGAAATCACGAAAACAATAAAAAAGACAAAGGAAATAATGGTCATGGAAAAGGTAAAAATTAAATTTTAAATATTTAATTACCAATAATTTAACTATAAAATAAACCTTTTGATATATTTCCCTCTTTCTTTATTAAATAGTACTTAATCTGATTTGGCACAGTTCTTGAAAATTGTTGATAGAGATAAAAAAACATTTTTATAATAAATCAATAAAATAGAATAATATGAAAACGATTAAATTAATAGCTGCTGGAATTATTTTACTAGTTACAAGTTCAATGCAAGCACAAGTATCTATAAATGTTAATATTGGTAGTGCTCCTTCTTGGGGACCCACCGGAAATGTAAATGCTGAGTATTATTACTTACCAGACGTAGAAGCATATTATGATGTAAGAGCTACACGATTTATATATTTTGACAGTGGAAGATGGATTCGTGCAAGGTTTCTACCTAACCAATATAGAAATTACAATCTAAACACAGGGTGTAAAGTAGTTCTTAACGATTACCATGGTCCAAGTCCTTACAATCATTTTAAAACCCATAAAGTAAAATACTATAGAGGGTACAGAGGTAATGAACCTAGAAATGTAGTGTATCATGTAGATAGAAGAGTTTACGCAAACAATAGACCTGATAATCGAGAATACTATAAAGGACACAGAGACAATGATCGTCATGATGACCACAAAAACTACAAACAAAAAGATAAAAGACACGATAGTGATCACGGACGTGGACATGATAGAGATTAAGGAATCATATATACTTAAAAAAGGGAGAAGAACACTAGATGTTTTTCTCCCTTTTTTTGTAGAAAAGATTTTATAAACAGTATCGAACGTTAAAAAATTTTGTAAAAAATATTTAATCCCTACATTTGGAGTTAAAGGAATAATATATTTAGATAATGTATAAAAAAAGCTACTTAATCAGTATTGTATTGCTAATTTGTTTGCAAATCACAAATGCACAACAACCTCAAAAACTTAATTCAGTTGAAATTTACAATCAAATTGAAAAACTCAATTTTCTAGGCTCAGTATTATACATAGCCGCACACCCTGACGATGAGAATACGAGACTTATTTCTTTTCTTGCCAATGATCAAAAAGCACGCACAGCTTATCTCTCTTTAACCAGAGGAGATGGTGGTCAAAATTTAATTGGTACACAGTTAAGAGAATTACTGGGTGTAATAAGAACTCAAGAACTTATAGAAGCTAGAAAAATAGATGGTGGTGAACAATTTTTCTCGAGAGCAAATGATTTTGGATTCTCAAAAAATCCAACGGAAACTTTATCCATTTGGGAAAAAGAAAAAGTATTAGCTGATGTAATTTGGGCAATAAGAAAATTCCAACCAGATGTAATTGTTAATCGCTTTGATCATAGATCTCCGGGAACCACACACGGGCATCATACCGCATCAGCAATGTTAAGCGTTGAAAGTTTTAAGATGGCTAATGATCCAACTGTTTTTCCCGAGCAATTACAATTTGTAAACCCTTGGCAAACTAAAAGACAATTTTTTAATACTTCTTGGTGGTTTTATGGTACAATGGAAAAATTCAATGCTGCTAACAAAACAAATTTAATTAGCCTTCAAACGGGAACCTATTACAGCAATCTAGGGAAATCAAACCAAGAAATTGCTGCATTAAGTCGCAGTCGTCATCAATCGCAAGGTTTTGGTAGTACTGGTGTTCGCGGCGAAGAAACAGAATATTTAGAATTCATAAATGGAGAAGCTTTAAAAGATAAAAAATCTCTTTTTGAAGGTATAGATACTTCCTGGAATCGTGTAAAAGGAGGCGCTCCTATTGGCGAACTACTCGCAATCATAGCAAAGGAATTTGACTCAAAAAACCCTTCGGCAAGTATTCCAAATTTGGCGAAAGCCTACACTATGATACAAGCCTTAGAGCCTAATCAATGGTCACCAGTAAAAGCAGCTGCAGTAAAAGAAATCATTGCTGCTTGTGCTGGATTGTATTTAGAAGCTGTGGCTCAAAACCAAGAGGCAACTCCTGGTAGTACCCTAAAATTAAAACTTGAAGCTATCAACAGAAGTGCCATTCCCATGGAGTTGATTAGTGTTAAAACAATACCAAATAACATTCTTTCAAGTCAAAACCAAGATTTAAAATACAATCTACTCAAAACAATAAATCTTGATTTTAAACTTCCTGAAAACCTAGATTATACACAACCATATTGGTTGCAAGATGCGGGTACAACTGGAATGTATACTGTAAACGACCAAAATAAAAGAGGTGTTCCTGACATTTTAAGAGAAGCGAAAGTAGAATTTAATATGCTAATAAACGGAATTAAAATTCCATACGAGCGTACCATTGTTTACAAATACAATGATGATGTAAAAGGTGAAGTTTATAACTACCTTGATATTGTACCTGATGTAACTACTACAATTACTGATAAGGTTTTGCTTTTTAAAGACACAAAAACTAAACAAGTAGGTGTTAAAATTAAAGCTGGTAAAGATAATATTAAAGGAAATTTACAGCTTGAACTTCCAAAAAACTGGACAGTAACACCTCAAAACATTCCGTTTTCATTTGAAAAAAAGGGAATGGAGCAAATTTTTTATTTTGATGTTACAGCTCCAAAAAAAGCCGAGGAAACAATAGCTAAAAGTGTTGCAATTATTGACAATAAAAGATTTGATAAAGAACAAATTATCATTTCTTACGATCATATTACAAAACAGCAAGTACTTCAAACTGCATCGGCTAAATGTATCAAAACCGATTTAAAAACAAATGAAGAAAAAATTGCTTACATTATGGGTGCTGGTGATGAAGTGCCAAATAGTTTATCCCAATTAGGCTATAAAGTTACTTTGCTTAAAGCTGAAGATATCACTCCAGAAAAGCTAGAAAACTTTGATGTAGTAATGACAGGAGTTAGAGCTTACAATACCATTAATGCATTGGTTAACAAACAAACAATCCTTTTTGATTTTGTAAAAAACGGAAAAACCATGGTTGTTCAATACAATACTGCAGGTGATTTAGTGACCAATGACATAGCACCTTATCCTTTAAAATTATCTAGAGATCGTGTTACCGAGGAGGATGCTGAAGTTCGTTTTTTGGCTCCAAACCATCCCGTTATGAATTATCCTAATACAATAACTGCACAAGATTTTAAAGGTTGGAAACAAGAGCAAGGATTATATTACCCAAATGAATTTGACAAGGCGTTTATCCCTATTTTTTCATCAAATGATAAAGGAGAAACTCCAAAAAATGGTGCTTTACTCATAGCGCCTTACGGCAAAGGTCACTATGTTTACACAGGTTTAAGCTTTTTTAGAGAGCTTCCAGAAGGTGTTACAGGAGCGTATAAATTAATTTCAAATATTATCTCTTTAAAGCCTTCACAAACCATATCAATTCAAAACAACAAGCTCTAATTTATAACTATGGAACCATTGAAACAAAAAACTTGGAAAAAAAATTATACTTGGGTATTGGTGGCTAATGCTATCTACATTGCGATTTTTTGTCTTATTATGAAATTATACTCTTAAACTATGCAATTATTTGACTGGATTATACTAATTGTTACATTACTTTTTATTGTTGTTTACGGAGCTTGGAAAACAAAAGGAAGTAAAAACGTTGAAGATTTTATACTTGGTAATAACGAAACTCCGTGGTATGTCGTAGGACTATCTGTAATGGCAACGCAAGCAAGTGCAATTACATTTTTATCTACTCCAGGTCAGGCTTATCATGACGGAATGGGTTTTGTGCAGTTTTATTTTGGTTTGCCTATTGCCATGGTTATAATTTGTGTAACCTTTATTCCTTTGTACCACAAGTATAAAGTGTATACAGCCTACGAGTATCTCGAAAAAAGATTTGATTTAAAAACCCGTTCTCTTGCTGCCATACTTTTTCTATTTCAAAGAGGTTTAGGAACTGGATTAACTATTTATGCACCCGCAATAATTTTATCTGCTATACTCGGATGGAACCTTACTTATATGAATATTGTAATAGGATTCTTGGTAATTATTTACACGTTTTCTGGAGGGACAAAAGCAGTAAATGTGACTCAAAAACAGCAAATGTTTGTGATCATGTCAGGAATGTTTATCACATTTTTTCTTATTCTATATTATTTACCTAATGATATGACGTTTTCTAGTGCTCTTCATATTGCAGGTGCCAATGATAAAATGAACATTGTCAATTTCTCTTTTGATCCCGAAGAAAAATATACTTTTTGGAGTGGTATAACGGGTGGTTTTTTCTTGGCACTAGCCTATTTTGGAACAGATCAATCCCAAGTGGGTCGCTATTTATCGGGGAAATCTGTACGTGAAAGTCAAATGGGACTGATTATGAACGGACTTTTAAAAGTTCCTATGCAGTTTTTCATATTACTTACCGGTGTCATGGTTTTTGTTTTTTTTCAGTTTAATCCGGTGCCTTTAAATTTCAATCCAAACAATAAAACATTGATTGAAAAATCAGCATATAAAGGAGAGTACAACGCATTAGAACAAAAACTGAATGATCTTTCTGAAGATAAAAAAGTCATAAACTTACTGTATATTGATCAGCTTAACCAAGATTATGACAATCCTATCTTGAGAAAAGAACTAGTAGCTTTATCAAATAAAGAAAAAGATTTAAGAGACAAAGCCAAAGAGATCATTCTAAAAGCAGATAGTAACAGCGAAACCAATGATAAAGATTATGTGTTTTTTCATTTTATTCTTAATTATTTACCAAAAGGTCTTATTGGGTTATTATTGGCTGTAATTATATCGGCGGCCATGTCATCAACTGCCTCAGGACTTAATGCCTTAGCATCTACAACTGCTATAGATATCTACAAAAGAAATGTAAAAGGTGAAAAATCAGAAAAACATTTTTTGTATGCAACAAAGTTTTTTACACTTTTATGGGGTGTGATTGCCATTCTTTTTGCCTGTGTTGGAACTTTATTTGAAAATTTAATTCAATTAGTAAACATTATTGGATCTATATTTTACGGGACCGTTTTAGGGATTTTTCTAGTAGGTTTTTATATCCACAAAGTACAATCAAAAGCTATTTTTTACAGTGCTGTGGTAAGTCAACTCACCATTTTTATCATTTATTACTACGCTATTTATGTATATCCTAGCGGTCAGGAAAAGTTAGGCTATTTATGGCTAAATTTTATTGGCGCCATGCTAACTATAATTATTTCATTGCTGTTTCAGTTTACAATTTTTAGAAAGTCCCAAAAAGAAGTAGCGCACTAAATACTGTACTTATTCCTGATAAAAAAATCTTATTCTTGTTTTATAGTTTTAAAACCAGAATAAGATTTTTTATTTGGTCTTGATTCACAAACTAGTTGAACACGAGAGAGCTAAAAAATTTAGATTCCTCCTCACCACAGGATTTTGTCTAATTTTAAACTAGAACATTACAATCTTACAAAAGACTGTATACCTGTAAATCTATAAGAAAACGGTATGCTGTAATTCCTATAATCCAGCTCATCAAAAAAAAATCCCGAACTACCATGGTAATTCGGGATTTAAAATATTTATTCTGCTTTTTAGCTCTTACTCCACTCTGCAATACTGTCTTTATTCATTTTTACATAATCTTGATTTTTTGCAATTTCTGCTGCTGCTAGGGAAGCTTTTGCAGTTTCTACAGCTCCTTTTTTATCGCCTAATTTCGCTTGAATCAAAGATTTCAATCTGTTGTACCAAAAAGGTTTTTCTTTACTCATATCTAATGCTTTGTTAACATGAGCCAATGCTTTGTTAGCATCTCCATTAGATTGAAACAAAAACTGAGCTGCAGAGAAATAATCCCCAGCAGATGGACCAGCTAAAACTTTTTCTATATTAGCTGTTGTTTTTTGTTGAGTTGGCACTTCAAACTTTACTGCTGCATATGAATTTTCCCAATACATTTCTAGAAAAGCATAATTATTGTCTAAACCGCTCACTCCTATTGTAAAAGTTTCAACACTTTTATTTAAAGTTTCTGGCTTAACCGATGTTTTCAAGACTACATTTTCTTCTTTCCATTCTTCTGGATTTCCCCAGTTATCAGTAGTTTTATAGAAAATTACATCCCAACTTTCAATTTTAGGAATCGTGTACAAAGAATATTTTCCTTTTTTTAAGGTTTTTCCATCAATAACTACATCGTCACTAAAAGAAACTATTGTGTTTTCGTTAGCTCCTGTTCTCCAAACTTTTCCAAACGGAATTAAATTTCCAAAAACTACTCTACCCTTAGCGCTTGGTCTTGAATAAGTAATTTCAACATCAGTTAATCCCACAACTTGGTTTATGGTAGTTTTAGGACTAGATTGAGGTGTTTTTAATTGTGCTTCTGCACTTAAACCAGCCACAAAAAGGGCTAGCGCAATAATCATTTTTTTCATGGTTTGTTATTTTATGATTTTCAAATTTACAAATTCAGATACTCTTAAATGTTAATTATTCCTTAATTTAGCCTTGATTTCCTGCACCATTTCAAAATTCAATTCGTTAAAATGATTGATGATCACATCTGCAATTGACAAATCTTGAGCAGCAGAATGTACACTGTTATAACCCACACAAAAAATTCCAGCTGCATTTGCAGCTTTTATGCCATTAGTACTATCTTCAATGACGATACAATTTTCTTTTTGGGCAATTGACATGCTTGCGGCATGTTCAAAAATAGCAGGATGTGGTTTTGATTGTGCAAAATCTTCCCCGCTTATTTTATGGGTAAAATAGTCGTGTAGCTTAAACCTATTAAAAACACGTTCAATGGTCACCTTAGATGCTGATGAGGCCAAAATCAATTGCATCCCATTTTGATGTAATTCTTTGATTAAATTTTCAACACCTTCAAGCAATTCTAAATCAGCCTTACTGTCAAAAGCATCGTTAAAAATAGTACGTTTCCGCTGAATTAAATCCTCTACTTCTTGGTCAATCGTAAATAACACTTTCAATTTCTGAAAGGTATTTCGCGTGGAAAAACCGGTAAATGAAGTGTACATTTCCTCTGTAACAGCAATGTTTAGCTCTTCAAATTGCTTGAAATACGCATAGCGGTGAACCGGCTCTGTATCTACGATTACGCCATCCATATCAAAAATTACTGTTTGTATCATTTTAAATTATGAGTTATGAATTATAATTATTAATCCCTGAAAAGAGGAATAAAAAACAGAACACTATTTTTTAAGCAAGTAGCGTATAACTGTTTCTGCGGCAAACAAGCCAAATAATCCTGGCATGTAACTATTGGTTCCGTAAAACGATTTTTTATAATTAGATCCGTCAGTCATTCTTAAACTGGATTCGTCTTGAATTTCAGAGGAGAAAACAACTTTTAATTTATCAATTTTCAGTTCTTTCAAGCGTCTGCGAATGGTTTTGGCAAAAAAGCAATTTACAGTATTCGTAATATCAGTCACTTTTACTTTAGAAGCTTCCATTTTTCCACCTGCACCCATGCTGCTGATGATTTTCACTCTTTTGCGTTTCGCAGCAACAATTAAATTTAGTTTTGGCGTCACACTATCTATACAATCCAAAACATAATCAAACTCCTCCGTAACAATCTCAAAAGCACGCTCCGGTGATAAAAATTCTTGTACGCGTGTTAATTGCAAATCTGGGTTAATATCCATCAATCTATCGCCAACGATCGTAATTTTTGGTTGCCCAACTGTGGAGTGCAAAGCTGGCAATTGTCTGTTAATATTGGTAATATCCACCACGTCTCCATCTACAATTGTCATTTTGCCCACTCCGGCTCTCGCCAAAAATTCAGCAGCAAATGAGCCTACGCCTCCTAATCCTACTACTAATACGTTTGCATTTTGTAAATTAGCCAAACCTTCTTTTTTAAATAAAAGTTCTGCTCTTTCTGTCCATTCTGCCATTTTTTTATGTTTAAAAGTGTCCTGTTTTACATGTTATCCAATTAAAATTGAATTCCAAAAACAGTACTAAAGTTATTATTTATGATTTTTTGAATTTCTTCAACTTTGGTTTCTTTGTATTGGGCAGCACGTTCATAAACGGCTTTTATCCCATCTTCTAAAGTATCGGTTTCTAGAAAAAAACGTTCTTGGGGAATACTTTTAAAAACCGACTCTAATGCTGGATTACGTAATAAATATTTCCCAAACGAAAGGTAAAATCCCTGATCTAACAATTGCTTAGCCACGATTGCATTTTTAGAAAATCCATGAATTAAGATGGGAACTGAGATGTTGAGCTTTTTTTTAATGGCAATCAATTCATCAAAAGCAGCCACACAATGAATGACAACTGGTTTATTGTATTTTTGTGCCAAAAGTAATTGTTTTTCAAAAACCACTTGCTGCAATTCAAGCGAGATTTCAATGCGTTTATCCAAGCCACATTCCCCTACTGCAAGACAATTGGATTGTTTTATTTGTGTTTCAATGATTTCCAAATCAGCTTCAATACGTTCTTTTGTGATGTACCAAGGATGAATCCCGATCGAATAAAAAGGGAGTTTCGCATCAAATTCATGAGGATATTGATTCACCAACTCTAGGATCCCAGATTGATTCGTAAAGTGATGCGTATGTAAATTGAAAAATTCCATTAGTCATGAAACTTTTTAACACCAGCCTTAATAGCTATACTTAAATCATTTTCTAATGGTACTAAGGGACAAGAATAACCGGGATTATACGCACAATACGGATTGTATGCCTTGTTGAAATCTATTGTTATCACATCCCCTTCTGGAATTTTTAAATCTATGTATCGCCCGCCAAGGTAGCTTTCATGACCTGACGTTACATCCGAAAATGGTAGAAATAAGTAATTTACATATTCCTTTTGTTTAGACAATTCTATATTTTGATATACATTCAACTTAAATCCTTGACCATCCATAGTAAAATAAACTTCTCCGTATTTAATGTAAGTTGGTTTTCTATCGGTTGATGTTTTCATTAAAAAAGGTTGCTCAGTAGGTGTTCTAACTAATTTTGCAGTCACAAAATAAGTTGGGTTTGCAGGAAAAAAATCTAATGATTTAAAAACTGCTAAATCCTGTGCCGTGAGCGGACTTTTTTCTGGGTTTGAATACTGTGCGTTTAACTCTTGTTGAAACTGAGCTACGGCATCAGCATTATAAGACTCTTGCGCCACAACAAAATTGAGTTGTAAACAGATAAAAAAGGTTAGGACTGTTTTCAATGATTTGATTTTTATGCAAAAATAGTGTAAAAGTTACAATACCACAACGAAAATTAAGGAGCAAGAAACGTCATGAATAGCCTATTCCCTAGCCCAGATAGTAGCGAAAATCCTTGTATTTTTTTCTTTTCGAAAAAATACAAGATTGTAGCGAATAGCTGGAAAAAGCTCCTAAAAAACATTGTAAATTTGTAACTCACAAAACTACTTTATGCTGCAAACTGCTTTTCAACGCTACATCAATAATTTTAGAGGATTTACTAGAGAAATTTGGATACTCACCTTAATTACTTTTATTAATCGTGCCGGAACCATGGTACTTCCCTTTTTATCGAAATATTTAAAGGAGGATTTACAATTTACTTACGCGCAAGTGGGCTGGATTATGGTAGCTTTTGGTTTTGGATCCATGCTTGGCTCTTGGTTGGGAGGTAAATTATCAGACAAAATAGGGTTTTACAAAATCATGATATTCAGCTTATTCACTAGCGGACTATTACTTTTTATGGTTCAGTACATTCGGACTTTTTGGGGATTGTGTGCCGGAATGTTTGTGATCATGACCGTTGCTGATATGTTTCGTCCCGCCATGTACGTTTCACTAGCCACCTATGCAAAACCTGAAAATCGTACCAGAGCCCTAACATTAGTGCGCCTTGCGGTAAACCTTGGCTTTACGGCAGGACCAGCATTAGGAGGATTAATCATCATGAATATGGGCTACAGCGGCTTATTTTGGGTTGATGGGAGTTCTTGTATCATTTCTATTTTAATTTTTACACTTCTCGTAAAAGAACGCAAAAAACCATCCGATTTGAATAGCAGCACTAGTGAAACTGAGATTCCAGCATCAGTTTTCAAAGACAAAATATTTTGGATTTTTCTTTTTGTATGCTTTATAACTGCCGTATTGTTTTTCCAACTTTTTACCACTTTACCACTGTATCACAATGAAAAATTTGGATTAACGGAGTTTCAAAGCGGACTTTTATTGTCTCTGAATGGTCTTTTAATTTTCTTTCTGGAAATGCCTATTGTGAGTATCAGTCAAAGAAAAGGGATTGACAAACTCAAAATAATATTATGGGGATCCTTATTAATGTCTCTCAGTTTTTACGTTTTAATGTTCAACATTTGGGCTGGCATCTTAGTGGTTAGCATTATTTTTATCACTTTTGGCGAGATGTTTATATTTCCCTTCTCTAATTCCTTTGCGCTTAGTCGAGCTCCAAAAGGTCACGAAGGCCGCTACATGGCTTTGTTTACCATGAGTTTTAGTTTAGCGCATATTGCAAGCTCAAAAACAGGTCTTGAAATTATTGACAGTTGGGGTTATCAAGCAAATTGGTTTGTCATGGGAACATTGGGCGTGCTGGCCGTTGCAGGCTGCATGTGGTTGCAAAAACTGGTTCAGCGGGAAAAACTAGCTAAATAATTTTATGATTTGGGCGTGACCCTAATCCAAAAAAGGGGCTTATCAACATGGTGTTGAATAAGCCCCTTTTTTGGATTACGGTCGGGCTATCCGCACCGCTGCGGCGGTTTGCTTCTATCCCTCACGCAAAATTACCTACATTTGTAAATCATACTAAAACAGATATTTACGTTATATAAAAGACACTAACATATTACAAAAACTACTATTTTAGTTAAATAACTATAAAAATAGTTTGTAAACTAGAAATATAGTTGTAAGTTTGAATCAAATATAAAACATCATGCAAAAACTGACCAATAAAGAAGAGGAAATCATGCATATATTATGGAAGCTCAAAAAAGCTTTTGTAAAAGAAATCTTGGCCGAAATCACCGAGGATCAACCGCATTACAACACACTCTCTACCATAGTGCGCAATCTTGAAGAAAAAGGATTTGTATCACACAAAGCTTTTGGGAACACACACCAATACTTTCCCGTAGTATCCCTTGAAGAGTACAGAAAACGTTTTATGCACACTGCAATTGACCATTACTTTAACAGTTCTTATAAAAATATGGTAAGCCATTTTGCCAAAGAAGAAAAAATATCAGCTGCTGAATTACGTGAAATTTTAGCCATGATTGAGCAACAAGAACAAAACAACTAAGCTATTTAAAACCAACTAACCAAAAACCAAAACCAGCATGGAAGCACTTTATCTATACCTCATAAAATCCAGCGGCTTACTAGCACTTTTTTTCGTAGCGTATCATCTTTTGCTTCGCAAAGAAACTTTTTTTACCAGCAACCGATGGTTTTTAATACTGGGTTTAATCACTTCGGTTGTTTTGCCATTCGTAGCCTTTACAAAAATTGTTTGGGTTGAACCAAGCAAAAATACCATTGACTGGTCTCAAATACCACTAGCTACCAGTTCTGAAAAGGTTCCTTTAGAAATCAATTGGTACTTAGTTATTGGAATGTTATACGCCATTGGTATGCTTCTTTTTCTACTAAAACTTGCTTTGGATTTTTATAGTTTACACCGTGTACTAAAAGGAAAACACTTTAAAAATCAAGCCGATTTTAAATACATTGACACCACAGAAAATATAGCACCCTTCTCTTTTTTTAATACTATTGTTTACAATTCATCCTTGTACAGCAAAGCCGAATTAGAAAATATTTTGAAGCATGAAAAAGTCCACAGCGAGCAAAATCACACTGTTGACGTATTAATTTCAAGACTGTTTTGTATTGTTTTTTGGTTCAATCCCTTTATCTGGTTGTACAAAAAGGCAATCTTGCAAAATCTAGAATTCATTGCAGATAGTGAAGCCACTAAAAAAATATCCGATAAAAAAGCGTATCAATTGACGCTCTTAAAAATAACAACTCACGAAAACTGTGTTGCCATTACCAATCATTTTTATCAATCATTAATCAAAAAACGAATCGTTATGTTAAACAAAAATCAATCAAAAAAATGGAATTCATGGAAATATGCAGTAATTGTTCCAGCATTAGTTGCCTTTGTGTTCTTGTTTCAAATTAAAGTTTTAGCGCAAGAACAAGATCAAATTGAAAATAAAGAGCCAATTGATGTTGATTATACAATAGATCGTTATTCAACAGATGAAGATATTAAAGAAGACATTAAATCTCTAAAAAAAGACTTTAACATTAATTGCCAAGTTAAAGGAATTAAAAGAAATTCAGATGATGACATTATTGCTTTAAATATTGAACTTATACAAGAGTCTGGTGAAAAAAGTACAATAACATTAGCTGGAAACACACCAATTCAAGAAATTAAATTTGAATGTTATTTTAATAATATTGGACAAGGAAAAGTTCGTATTTACTCGGGAGAGATTGATAAGAAAAAAAAATTAAATACATCTACAAGTAGCCTAACTGAAACCGAAGAGGATTCAGATTATATAGATAGTATTCACGAGGAGCTTTCAGAACTAACTCCCCCAACACCTCCAACCCCTCCAAATCACCCTTATGAAAATTTAATGGAAGCGCCATTTGCACCCGATTATCCTGAAGTTCCACAAGTTCCCTCAAATATCTTCAATAAAAAGGCTATGGAAAAATATGAAAAAGAAATGGCAACCTATGAGCTAAAATTAAAAAAAATTGAACCTAAAATAAAAGACTTTGAACGTAAGTTAGCACTTTATGACATTGAAATGAAAAAACTTGATCCTGCTGTAAAAGATTACGATAAGGAAATGAAAGTATTTGAAAAAGAAATGAAAATTTTTGAAAAGGAAATGAATGAATATGAATTACAATATGAAAAAATTAGTCAAAAATTAAATAAAAAGTAATACCATAAAAAGACGGTCCAAATCATGACCGTCTTTTTTTATATCTTTGAAAAAAAATAAAGATGTTTAAAATTTTAGCTCAAATCAACAGAATCATTCTTCCTAGTTTTACAAAACAACGTTTGGACTTGGCCAAAGCCAAAAAATGGCAGATGGCAATTATTGGTTACAGGTATTATGTTACCACTCGTGCCATACGCTAGTAAGTCATAGCGGCAAATACAACATGATTTGAAATTTTATCTCTTCCGTTCAAAAAAGTCAGTTCCATCAAGAAATTACATTGAACAACCACACCGCCTAGTTTTTCTACAAGTTCACAAACTGCCTTTGCCGTTCCGCCTGTAGCCAAAACATCATCATGGACAAGCACACGATCGCCTTTTTGTATGGCATCTACATGAATTTCTAGTCTATCCGTGCCATACTCCAAATCATAACTAGCCGAAATGGTCTCATAAGGCAATTTATTAGGCTTCCTAACAGGGATGAAACCTAACTTCAATTCTTGCGCTAATAAAGTTCCGAAGAAAAATCCACGGCTCTCTACCCCAACAACTTTATCAATTTTTAAATTTTCCACACCTGATAACAATATTTTAAGGCATTCATTCCTTGCTTCGGGATCAAGAAGCAGTGGAGTGATGTCTTTAAACAAAATTCCTTCCTTTGGAAATCCCTGAATATCACGGATATAATTTTTTAAAATCATTTTTTTTATTTTTTTACAATTTTACACTTGCAAATTACACATTTATGCCTATATTTGCACCCGCAAGCAAGACAATAACTCGCTTCGCAAAAAGGCCTTGTGGCGCAACTGAATAGCGCACTTGATTACGGCTCAAGAGGTTACTGGTTTGAATCCAGTCAAGGTCACTTTAAAATCCTTAAACACACTGTTTTCAGTAGTTTAAGGATTTTTTTTTATTTTTTTTATTTACTTTATAAAAATACAAAATCCCTATTTGAGAATATCAAATAGGGATTATAAAATGTATTCTCTTGAGATTATAGTGTAGCCATATCAATTACAAAACGGTAACGCACATCCCCTTTTGTCATACGGTCATACGCTTCATGGATGTCTTTGATATCAATTAATTCAATATCTGATACAATACCATTTGCAGCGCAGTAATCAAGCATTTCCTGTGTTTCAGGCAACCCTCCTATTAATGATCCTGCTAAACTTCTTCTTCCTCCTATCAAACTAAAGGCATGAATTTCATAGGGTGTTGGAGGTACTCCCACGCATATATGCACACCATTAACACGCAATAATGATAAGTAAAGATTTAAGTCATGAGGAGCAGATACGGTATCTAGAATAAAATCAAATGTTCCTGCTGCCTTTGCTAATTGTTTTTCATCTTTGGTCACAATAAAATGATGCGCCCCTAGTTTTTTTGCATCTTGTTCTTTATCTGGTGAAGTACTCAAAACAGTAACTTCAGCACCAAAAGCAACACCAAACTTAACAGCCATATGTCCAAGTCCACCAAGACCTAGTACAGCCAGTTTATGTCCTTTTCCTACTTTCCAATGTTTTAATGGAGAATAGGTTGTTATTCCTGCACACAATAATGGAGCTACTGCCGCTAGGTCTAATTTATCTGAAATATGCAACACAAAATCCTCATGAACTACAATAGTGTTTGAATACCCTCCGTATGTGGGTGTAACACCATCTTGACCCAGTGCATTATACGTATCTGTTCTTCCGTTGATACAAAATTGTTCTAATCCCTCTTTACAATTTTCACAAGTTCTACACGAGTCCACAAGACAGCCTGTTCCCGCTAAATCACCTACTTTAAATCGTGTAACTTTTTCTCCTATTCCAACTACTTTACCAACAATTTCATGTCCAGGTACCATTGGGTAAATAGATCCTCCCCAATCATCTTTTATTTGATGTAAGTCACTATGACAAACACCACAAAATTGTATATCAAACTGAACATCATGTGGTCCTAGAGCTCTTCGTTCAAAATTCCAAGGCGCTAAATCTGATTTGGCATCTTGTGCCGCATATCCTTTTGTAAGTATCATAATAAATAAATTTAATTGTTATAAAATTATGAAATTTTAACTTATCAATAATTTTAAAGAGTTATATAATTACAATCAAATTATTTAAAAATAGTAAAAGATTATGTAAGCTTAAAATATAATTTGGATAAGAAGAAATTGATCAAACTATATTGAAGAAAGTATTAGGTAGGCTAAACTTAATTTGATATCAGCAATTCAAATCATGATCGAATATCACATATAAATACTAAGCCAATATTTATGAGATTTTAGAACATTAATTATTGCCTTTTTTTTCAAAATGTCACTTTACAATGTGTTCCTTTGTAAAGAATTCATTTCCATAATATTCAAACAATACAATGAACACATACCTCTTTGATAATCATTTTCTTGAAACTAACTATAGCGAACATGAGTTAAATCATCGAGAGTTTGAATGTTGCACTTTTACCAATTGTTCTTTTTCCGAATGCCATTTTATATCCGTGACCTTTATTGATTGTACTTTTATAAACTGTTTTTTTAAATCAGCAAAAATAAATCACGTGGCACTACGAAATGTAGTATTTGATCACTGCGAAATTAAAGATGTAAACTTTGCTATGTGTGACGCATTTATTTTTAGAATTGGATTTAATAACTGCATTCTTGATTTTTCGAAATTTTATAATTTAAATCTAAAGGAAACACAATTTACAAAATGCAGTCTCATAGCAGTAGATTTCATGAATACCAATCTAACTCAAGTTATATTTGATCATTGCGATTTGTATAAAAGTGAATTTTCGGGTGCAAATGCGCATCATACTGATTTTAAAACAAGTTATAATTATACCATTGATCCAAAAAAGACAAAACTAAAAAAGACCCTTTTTTCAAAAAATGAAGTAAAGGGCCTTTTATATCAGTATGATTTAATAATTGAATAACAACAATAAGTAATAAGTATTATGAATACACTATTAACCATGAATGGTTTCGCTGTTGCCATATTTTGCAATAACTGATTCTTCATAAACTAGCCACTCTCGCCAACGTTTTTCTACATCAATTCCTTCGCCGTATTTACGTGCATAAGTTATAAAAGTCGTGTAATGACCTGCTTCACTTTCCATTAATTCTCTGTAGAATAAAGCTAATTCTGGATCCTTAATGTTTTCGGATAAAACTTTAAATCGCTCACAACTTCTGGCTTCAATCATTGCTGAAAAAAGCAAACGCTCCACTAAACTGGATACTCTACTGCCGTTACTGCTTTTTTTCATGTACAAATAGAGCTCATTTACATAGTCGTCTTTTCGTTCTCTTCCCAGTTTTAATCCACGCTTGATAATGATATTATGCACTTGTTCAAAATGATCAATTTCTTCTTTGGCTAGAGCCAATAAATCACGAACTAAATCTTGATGTTCAGAGTTATTAGTAATAATTGTAATGGCATTTGTAGCTGCTTTTTGTTCGCACCAAGCATGATCCGTTAAGATTTCTTCAATATTTTTCTCAACAATATTGACCCATCTGGGATCTGTAGGCAATTGTAATCGTAATACACCCATTTTTTTAGTCTTAAAGTTATGAAATCGAAAGTCATGAAGTCAAAAGTCGAAAGCCAAAACTAAGAAAGAATATTAAATTCTATTCAAAGACTTTCGACTTTCGACTTTAAAACTTAAAAACGTATTTATTTAGAAAACAAAAATAGCTCTTTCGCTCATCATTTCGTTAACTTCATTAGCTACCGCTTCAATTACTTCTTCGTTTGTATGATCTACTAAAACTCTGTCAATTAAGGCTACAATAGTTTCCATATCTTCTTCAACAAGACCACGAGTGGTAATAGCTGCTGTACCTACACGAATACCAGAGGTAACAAATGGTGATTTATCATCAAATGGAACCATATTTTTATTGACTGTAATTTCAGCTTTAACCAAAGCATTCTCAGCCTCTTTACCAGAAATATTTTTATTTCTTAAATCAATCAACATCATGTGATTGTCAGTTCCTCCCGAAATAATTTGGTAACCACGTTTTACAAAAGCTTCAGCCATAGCCTTAGCGTTTTTTTGTAATTGTAACGCATAGGTAAAAAATTCGTCTTGCAATGCTTCTCCAAAAGCAACCGCTTTTGCAGCAATGATATGCATTAAAGGTCCACCTTGATTACCCGGAAAAACAGCCAAGTCTAGCAAAGATGACATCATTCTTATTTCTCCTTTTGGAGTAGTTAAACCAAATGGATTTTCAAAATCCTTACCCATCAAAATTAATCCTCCACGAGGTCCACGTAATGTTTTGTGAGTCGTTGTAGTAACAATATGACAATGAGGTAAAGGATCATTCATCAAACCTTTTGCAATAAGTCCTGCAGGATGAGAAATATCAGCTAATAAAATAGCTCCTACGCTGTCAGCAATTACTCTAAAACGAGCAAAATCCATATCACGTGAATATGCAGAAGCTCCAGCGATAATCAGTTTTGGTTGTTCTCTAGTTGCAATTTCTTGAATTTTATCATAATCTAGTAAACCCGTTTCTGGGTCTACACCATAAAAAGAAGGAGTATATAAACGTCCCGAAAAATTTACAGGTGATCCGTGTGTAAGATGGCCTCCATGTGACAAATCAAAACCTAATATTTTATCACCAGGCTTAATACAAGCATGATATACTGCTGTATTTGCTTGAGATCCTGAATGTGGTTGTACATTAGCATAAGCAGCACCAAATAATTCTTTGGCTCTATCTATTGCAATTTGTTCCACAACATCAACTACTTCGCAACCTCCGTAGTATCTTTTGCCAGGATATCCTTCGGCATATTTATTAGTTAGTACAGATCCTGCTGCTTCCATCACTTCGTCACTTACAAAGTTCTCTGATGCTATTAGTTCTAATCCGTGAATTTGTCTTTCTTGTTCTTCTAGAATAAGGTCAAAAATTTGTTCGTCGCGTTGCATTTTTTTGATTTTCGTTAATTTATAGCAAAAATACAAAAAAACGTTTGGTTAATACTTAGATTATAATATATTTGATGAGTAATTTTTTAACAAAATAATTAACATCATATGCCAATAACAGCAAACGATACTAATAGAAAATCATGGTTAGAAGTACCTGAAAACAGTGACTTCCCCATTCAAAATATACCATTTGGAGTTTTCCTTACAAAAGAAAATATTGTCACAGTAGGAACAAGAATTGGCGATTATGCCATAGATCTAGGTGCACTGCAACAACTCAATTATTTTGATGGTATTGAACTTACTGATGATATGTTTATGCAGGATACGCTGAATGACTTCATATCAGACGGAAAAAAAACATGGAGACTGGTAAGAAACCGCATTGCTGAACTCTTTGATGCTAACAATACCAAACTACAAAACAATACCAAAGACCGAGATATTGTAATCTTTAGAATGGAAGATGTTGAAATGCAATTACCAGTTTTAATTGGTGATTACACTGATTTTTATTCGAGTAAAGAACATGCAACTAATGTGGGGAAAATGTTTAGAGATCCTGAAAACGCATTATTACCTAACTGGCTTCATATTCCAGTAGGATATCACGGAAGAAGCTCTTCGATAGTACCGTCTGGAATTCCTGTTCACAGACCCATGGGTCAAACATTACCTAACGGAGAAACAAGCCCAGTTTTTGGTCCTTCACGTTCTGTTGATTTTGAACTTGAAACTGCGTTTATCACCACTGACGTCAATATCATGGGTGAAAATATTCCTGTAACGGAGGCCGAAGATTATATTTTTGGGATGGTGTTATTAAATGACTGGAGTGCACGTGATATTCAAAAATGGGAATACGTTCCGCTAGGGCCATTTTTAGCTAAAAACTTTGCCTCTTCAATTTCACCATGGATAGTAACTATGGATGCATTAGAACCATTTAGAACAAAAGGTCCTAAACAAGAGCCTACGCCCCTACCGTATTTACAACAAAAAGGGAAGCATTCATTTGATATAAATCTAGAAGTGGCAATTCAACCTGAAAATGCTGAGGCTACTGTAGTTTCTAAATCTAATTTTAAATACATGTATTGGACTATGAGTCAACAATTGACACATCATACTTCAAATGGATGTAGAGTGAATTCTGGAGATATGATGGGATCAGGAACGATATCAGGACCTACTGAAGATAGTTTTGGTTCTATGCTTGAACTTACTTGGGGTGGAAAAAATCCAATAAAAATGAGCGATAACACAGAGCGTAAATTTATAAATGACAATGATACTGTAATCATGAAAGGTTTTTGCAAAAACGGTCATGTACGTATTGGTTTTGGAGAAGTTTCAAGCAAGCTATTACCTCCTTTTGTACGAAAATAAAATTTATATAAAATTACCATTTGAAACCTAACAATTATACTATTTTTGTTAGGTTTTTTTTGGCATTATATTTGAATTTAGCTTTTTGAAATATTCTTTTCGCTACAATCAAAAAAAACATTGCTCAACATTCTACCTCTAAAATTAACGCTTATGAAAAAAATTACTATTCTATTTATCTTATTTATTTTATTTTCCTCCTGTGGAGTAAAGCAAACCCAAAATGCATTAAGCTCAGGCAATTATGATCAAGCAATAGATAATGCCATTTCAAGTTTAAGAAGTAACAAGGATAAAAAAGGAAAACAAGATTACGTTTATCTCCTGGAAGAGGCTTTCGCCAAAGCTAAAGATAGAGATCTTAACTATATTAACTTGTGGACTAAAGAAAACAATCCTGCTCAGTTAGAGAAAATCTATAACACCTACGTACAATTAAATCAAAGACAAGAAAACATAAAACCAATTTTACCCTTAAAATTATTAAACGAAGGTCGAAATGCAATCTTTCCATTTGATGACTATAGTGATAAAATTGTAAGTAGTAAAAATGCACTAGCAGCTTATTTATATGCAAATGCTAAAAAATTAATGATCTCTACTGATAAAATGAATTTTAGAAAAGCATTTAATGACTTGAATTATCTCAACCAGATTAATCCAAACTATAAAGATGTTTTAAAATTAATGGATGAAGCAAAATTTAAAGGCTGTGATTTTGTTTCGGTTACTACAAAAAATGAGACTAGCATGATTATCCCTGTTCGTTTGCAAAATGATTTACTTGATTTTAGCACATTCGGGTTAAATGACGCATGGACTGTGTATCACAACAACAAACAAAAAGGTATTGTTTATGATTATGGAATGGTCATCAATTTTAGAGACATCTTAATTTCACCAGAACAAGTTAAAGAGCGCGAATTTGTTAAAGAACGCGTGATAAAAGACGGTGTAAAAAAACTTATTGACGCCAATGGCAAAGAAGTTCTAGATGAAAAAGGAAAAGTAGTAATGGTTGACGACTTAAAAACGGTAACCGCCAGAATTTATGAATTCAGACAATTTAAATCTTCGCAAGTCACTGCTAAAATCGATTACATTAACCTAAGAACTAACCAACTCATTCAAACATTCCCTATAACAAGCGAGTATATTTTTGAAAACATATATGCTACTTGTAATGGTGACAGGCGCGCCTCAGACGATAACTATTTTAGCTATTTTGACAGAAAACCAGTCTTGTTTCCTAGTAGCGAACAAATGATTTATGACACTGGTCAAGATCTAAAAGCAAAAATTAAAAACATCATTACTCAAAATAGATTTAGAAACTAACCTTTATAAATCTTTCATTATCAAAACTCCTAGAGCACTACGTTCTAGGAGTTTTTTTTTGAAATAACACAATAGCTCCATAATTTGTTACAAATAAAAATTAAATAGTTATAATTCAAAAAATAATGTACTTTTGCAATTGTGAATAATACAAACGTACATATAACTTCTTTGTCACGGACAAACATGCTAACCGCTTCTCCCGAATTACGGACACTATAACTATAGTTTCCTAGTGCTGTTTCTCATTTATTCATACTTTCATTTTTTTTGTTTTGACATTATCAAACTCTATTGGATTATTACATCCTTTATTTTTTATAGTATTTACTGTATTTTACTGTAAATCAATACGCTACATCTATTCATTAGATTTTAGCGCAAATTCATATTGCCTAAAATTCGTTTTAGTTTCTAATCAAAAATCATTTTATAACATCCAAATTCTACTTTTGAAATGAACATTTCCATTGTCACAACTCAGGAAGAGCACTACAAATATGCACAAGAAATATGCGAAACAATAGAGTTATCAGCACTTTTAAGAGGTACTGGTATTGCTAAAAGAACGCCTGAATACATACAGAAAAAAATGGAGACCAATGATGCCGTTATTGCACTTGACAACGGAAAATTTGCAGGTTTTTGTTATATCGAGAGTTGGCAACATGGCCAGTTTGTAGCACATTCTGGCTTGATCGTTCATCCGGATTACAGAAATCTTGGTTTGGCAAAACAAATAAAGTCATTTGTGTTTGATTACTCGCTAAAAAAATATCCAGAAGCAAAAGTTTTTGGAATTACAACAGGCTTAGCAGTAATGAAAATAAATTCTGAATTGGGATACAAGCCAGTTCCTTTTTCGGAGCTTACCAATGACCCAAGCTTTTGGAAAGGCTGCCAAACCTGCACCAATTATGAAATTTTGAAAAGCAAAGACAACAAAATGTGCTTGTGTACCGGCATGCTATATGATCCAAATGAAAAACCAAAAGATCCTCCTAAACATCCTTTCAATGTCCGGATTTGGAACCGTTTGAAGAAAATAAAACAAGCGGTATTTTTGGATCAATAAATCTCCTCTACTCCCGAATCCTCGGGACTTCCAAAAGAGAAGGAAGACAAGAGAGATAAATATAGAAAAAGTTACATAAAATAATATTCCCTTTTGCCACTTTTGGCTCCCCCTCCTTCGGAGGGGGCGGGGGGGAGGAAAAAAAATAAAAAAATGAAAAAAGTAGTATTAGCATATAGTGGAGGTCTTGATACTTCCTACTGCCTGAAATATTTAAAAAATGAAAAAGGTTTTGAAGTTCACACAGTCCTTGTAGATACCGGTGGATTTACTGCTGAAGAACTAGAAAGTATAACAACAAGAGCGTATGAACTTGGTAGTGCAAAACACACTAATCTTACCATTGTAGATAAATATTATGATAAAGCCATCAAGTATTTGATTTTTGGAAATGTATTAAAAAACAATACTTATCCACTTTCTGTGAGTGCTGAACGTGTTTTTCAAGCTATCGAAGCTATTAAATATGCAAAATCTGTTGGCGCTAGTGCCATTGCACACGGAAGTACTGGGGCTGGAAATGACCAAATTCGTTTTGATTTAATTTTCCAAACTATCGCACCCGAAATTGAAATCATCACTCCTATTCGAGATTTGAAATTATCCAGACAGGAAGAAGTAGATTATTTAGCCAAAAACGGCGTTTCATATTCTTGGGAAAAAGCACAATATTCTATTAACAAAGGATTGTGGGGAACAAGTGTGGGCGGAAAAGAAACTTTAACATCGCATCAAGCGCTACCTAGCGCTGCATATCCTTCGCAATTGGTAAAAGAGGGCGCAGAAAAAGTAACATTAGAATTTTTAAAAGGGGAATTAATTGCTGTAAATGGTATAAAAGACAAACCTTCAGCTAATATCGTTACTCTTGAAAATCTGGCTAATGCCTACGCTATAGGCAGAGATATTCACGTTGGTGATACCATTATTGGCATTAAAGGAAGAGTAGGTTTTGAGGCTGCCGCACCTTTAATTATCATCAAAGCACACCATTTATTAGAGAAACACACACTAGGAAAATGGCAGCAATACTGGAAAGAGCAGTTAGGCAACTGGTACGGAATGCTGTTTCATGAAGGACAATTTCTAGATCCTGTGATGAGAAATATCGAAACTTTTCTGCAAGATACCCAGCACACTGTCAACGGAAAAGTGACTGTTACACTAAAACCATATCATTTTTCGCTTGACGGAATCGAATCTGAAAATGATTTAATGAATACGAGTTTTGGACAATACGGCGAAATGAACAATGCATGGACCTCTGATGATGCCAAAGGATTTATCAAAATTCTTGGAAATGCTCAAAACATTTTTTCATCGGTAAATAATGAAACATACGAGTAATAAATAGCGTTTTTTTAGGAGCAGAAAAATTTTGCGTTTTCAGAAATAGTGTCCCGCTTTACGCTACAATCTTTTCCTTTAAAAAAAGGAAAAGGATTTTCACTGCAATCGGGGCTAAAGAGAAAAATAGTGCTTCTTTAAAAACATAAAAAGAACAATATCCAATCTGTGGAAATCAGTAAAATCTGTGACAATAAATAATTCGAAAAAATAAAAATTATGATTACTATCGGTATAATAGGTGGATCAGGATATACAGCAGGAGAATTAATAAGAATTCTAATGTTTCATCCTCACGCAACCATTGATTTTGTTTTCAGTACAACAAATGCTGGAAAGCCGCTTTCTGTGGCGCACCACGATTTACTCGGCGATATTGAAATGAATTTTACTGATACCGTAAATCCAAACGTGAACGTGGTTTTCTTGTGTTTAGGCCATGGAAAATCAAAATCATTTTTAGAACAAAATCAATTTGCAAGTCATACCAAAATTATTGATTTGGGTAATGATTTCAGATTAACAAAAGATAAAGAATTCGATGACAAATCTTTTGTTTATGGTTTACCCGAATTGAACAAAGCAGCCATTAAAAACGCTCAATTTATTGCAAATCCGGGTTGTTTTGCAACAGCGATTCAGCTCGCATTATTGCCTTTAGCGAAAGCCGAAATACTCACAACTGACGTTCATATCAATGCTACAACAGGAAGCACAGGAGCCGGAGTTACCCCTTCAGAAACGACACATTTTAGCTGGAGATCAAACAATATGTCGCATTACAAAGCTTTTGAACACCAACATCTAGGGGAAATAAACCAAAGTGTCCAACAATTGCAAGCAGAATATGCAAACGAATTGATTTTTGTACCCAACAGAGGCGATTTTGCCAGAGGAATATTCGCCACATTATACACAACAGTCGAAGAAAGTCTGGAAGATTTAGTAGCAAAGTATGAGACTTATTACCAAGACCAACCTTTTGTTACGGTTACTACTGCAGGAATCAACATGAAACAAGTGGTGCAAACCAATAAATGCATTATTAGTTTAATGAAAAAAGGAAACCGGTTATTGATAACTTCAGTAATCGATAATTTAACAAAAGGAGCTTCAGGACAAGCCATACAAAACATGAATTTAATGTTTGGACTAGATGAAACCACAGGATTGCATTTGAAACCAAGCGGATTTTAAAATAATTAAAAGATTGAAGAATTTAATGATTTAAAAATTATTAGGATTCTAGAAACAGAAAAAGATTTAAAAACGACTTGAATCTTTGAATTTTTCAATTTTTAAATCTTTAAATAATAAAAAATGAACTTATTTGACGTTTACCCATTATACAGCATCACTCCAGTAAAAGCGCTAGATTGCACTATTACTGACGAAAACGGAGTGGAATATTTAGATTTATACGGCGGTCATGGCGTAATTTCCATTGGACACACCCAACCAGATTATGTTACTGCCTTAAAAAAACAGTTAGACAACATCAGTTTCTATTCAAATGCGATTCAGAATCCACTTCAAGTTGAATTAGCTCAAAAGTTAGGAAAACTTTCAGGATTAGAGGACTACACTTTATTCTTGTGCAGTTCTGGGGCTGAAGCCAATGAAAACGCTTTGAAATTGGCCTCGTTTCACAACCATAAATCGCGAGTAATTGCTTTTGAGAATTCCTTTCATGGTAGGACTTCGGCGGCAGTTGCAGTAACTGACAATAAAAAAATTGTAGCTCCAATCAATGCACAGCAAATTGTTACTTTTTTACCCTTGAACAACATTGAATTGGTTGAAAACGAACTCAAAAAAGGCGATGTCTCTTCGGTAATAATTGAAGGTATTCAAGGAGTGGGCGGCTTAGATCAAGGTACCACAGCATTTTTTCAGGATTTAGAAAAAATATGCGCAGCGTATGATGTTGTTTTAATTCTAGACGAAGTACAATCCGGATACGGAAGAAGCGGAAAGTTTTTTGCACACCAACATCATGATATCAAAGCCGATATAATTTGTTTGGCAAAGGGAATGGGGAACGGTTTTCCAATTGGTGGGATTATGATTTCTCCAAAATTCACAGCTAGTTACGGATTATTAGGAACTACTTTTGGAGGAAACCATCTCGCGTGTGCTGCCGGAATTGCAGTTTTAGACGTGATGGAGAAACAACAATTAATGGATAATGTGAACGACGTTTACGCCTATTTTCTGGAAGCAATCAAACAAATCCCTGAAGTAATTCAAGTGAAAGGAAGAGGATTAATGCTTGGCGTAGAATTTGATTTTGACGTTAGTATTCTTCGTAAAAAAATGATTATCGACAAACATATTTTTACCGGAAATGCAAACAACAAAAACTTACTGCGAATTTTACCTCCTTTAACAATAACAAAACCAGCAATCGACTTGTTTATAAAGGCTTTAAAAGAAGCTTTAGTAGAGATCCAATAACATAAAGTAATGCTATTTGTAATAGAACTTAAACAACTAAAAATGAAGTTGCTATTATAAAATTAGTAAGACTTATTAAAAAACAAAATCATGAATTACAACGCTGTCAATAACATAGATGTACTGGAAACATGGGTTAAAAAAGCCTTAAAAATCAAGAAGAAACCCCTCAAAAATAAAAAGTTAGGTAAAAACAAAACACTAGGATTATTGTTTTTCAATTCTAGTTTAAGAACTCGATTGAGTACGCAAAAAGCAGCCTTAAATTTAGGAATGAATGTCATGGTGATGAACTTTACCAATGAAGGCTGGACCCTAGAATTTGAAGAAGGTGCTGTAATGAACTCGGGAGCCTCAGAGCATATTAAAGAAGCCGCTGCAGTTGTTTCTCAATATTGTGATGTCATTGCTATAAGAGCATTTGCTGGATTGGTTGATAAAGAAAAAGACAATGCCGAAATAGTGCTGTCTAGTTTTATAAAATATGCAACGGTTCCTATTATCAACATGGAAAGCGCCACAGGACATCCATTACAAGCACTGGCTGATGCTATTACCATTGAAGAATTTAAACCCAAGCACCTACCCAAAGTGGTTTTAACATGGGCTCCACATCCTAAAGCGTTACCTCAAGCTGTTGCCAATTCTTTTGTAGAAATGATGCAGTTACAAAAAAATATGGATTTTGTAATTACTCATCCAAAAGGGTATGAATTGAATCCTGAAATTACGAAAGATTCAAAAATTGAATACAATCAAGACAAAGCATTTAAAAACGCTGATTTTATTTATGCCAAAAATTGGAGTAATTATATTGAATACGGACAAATCACAAATTCTGATCCAAACTGGACCGTAACAGCTGAGAAAATGAAATTAACTAATGATGCAAAGTTTATGCATTGTTTGCCCGTAAGACGTAACATGATCGTATCAGATGAGGTGATTGATGGTCCTAACTCAATTGTAATTGAACAAGCCAATAATAGAACCTTCGCAGCACAATTAGTGCTTCAAAAAATATTAAAAAAATAAGGCACTGAGATGCAAAGGTTCTAAGGCACTAAGTCCTCAGAGCCATTGTATCTGAAAACCTCTGAACCTTTTTTAAATGGAAAATAAAAAACCGATAACGATAATAAAAATTGGTGGAAATGTCATTGATAACCCGATGGAATTGGCTCATTTTTTAGCAGATTTTTCTAAGATCGAAGACTACAAAGTACTCGTTCATGGCGGTGGAAAATCAGCTACAAAATTAGCCGAAAGTATGGGTTTAGTTCCACAAATGATTGATGGAAGACGCATCACCGATGCCGCCATGCTAGAAGTTGTAGTCATGATTTATGCTGGTCAAATCAACAAAAATATTGTCGCACAATTACAAGCCAATTCCACCAATGCAATCGGTTTTTCTGGAGCTGACGGGAATTTAATTCAATCACACAAACGAAATCACCCCACAATAAATTATGGTTTTGTAGGCGATGTCAATAAAGTGAATACACCGCTACTAGAAACGTTACTTGTAAACAATCTAGTACCTGTATTTTGCGCTATCACACACGATGGTAACGGACAATTATTAAACACAAACGCAGACACGATTGCCAGTGAATTAGCAATCGCTTTATCAGAAGTTTTTGAGGTAACTTTGAATTACTGTTTTGAAAAATCAGGAGTTCTATTCGATGCCGAAGACGATTCTTCAGTTATTGAAAACATGAATCCCGAATTATATGCAAAATTAAAGGCAGAAAAAGCCATACATTCCGGAATGATTCCCAAACTGGACAACTGTTTTAATAGTTTAAACAAAGGAGTTCAAAAAATAAAAATAGGGCATCACCGCATGTTGCAAGATGCAACGGCTATTTGTACAAATATCAAATTATAAAAAGTGAAACACGAGTCTCACCGATTTTGAAAAAATTTCTTTTCAATTTAAAAAACCGGTTAATCTGTGGCTAAAATAAGTATGAAAAACATAGAAATCCTTACACAAGAAGCCATTGCGCTATTAAAAGCACTGATTGAAACACCTTCATTTTCCAGTGAAGAAGATCAAACAGCACTTTTAATCGAAAATTGGTTTACACAAAATAACATCCCTTTTAAACGCGAGAATAATAATCTTTGGGCTTTCAACAAATATTTTGATGCTACAAAGCCTACGCTATTATTGAATTCTCACCACGACACGGTAAACCCAAATCAAGGCTATACCAATGATCCTTTTCAAGCCATTGAAAAAGAGGGTAAATTATTTGGTTTAGGCAGCAATGATGCTGGCGGATGTTTGGTTTCTCTTTTAGCTACTTTTGTTCATTTTTATTCCCATGAAAATTTACCTTACAATATAGTAATGGTAGCCTCAGCCGAAGAGGAAAGCAGTGGAAGAAACGGCTTAAACAGTGTTTTAAAGCACTTGCCTGAACTGGATTGTGCCATTGTGGGGGAACCTACTTTAATGCAATTAGCCATAGCCGAAAAAGGTTTATTAGTTCTCGATGTTATCGTTAAAGGTACCGCCAGTCATGCCGCACATCAAAATCTTGATAATTCCATTTACAAAGCAATTCCCGTAATCGAGTGGTTTAATGGCTACAATTTCGAAAAAATTTCTGAGGTTTTAGGTCCTGTTAAAATGACCGTAACCCAAATTAATGCCGGAAAACAACACAATGTAGTGCCTGCAGAATGTCATTTGGTTGTAGATATCAGGGTAAATGATTGTTACAGCAATCAAGAAATTCTAAATACCGTGAGAGAAAATGTAGCTGCTGAAATTAATCCAAGGTCTATGCATTTAAACGCTTCTTCCATTCCTGTTTCTCATGGATTGGTGCAGGCCGGAATCGCATTAGGAAGAACCACCTACGGCTCGCCTACCCTTTCAGATCAATCAGTCTTGAGTTGTAAATCATTGAAACTAGGGCCTGGTGAAACCCTTCGGTCACACTCCGCAAACGAATTTATATTTATACATGAAATAACAGAAGGAATACAACTGTATATCAACATACTAACTGATTTTTTCAAACAATAAAATGATTAGGAGCTAATCCCGCTATCCGTTACAATCTTTTATTTTTTTAAAGAAAAAAAATAAAAGGATTTTCACTATTATCGGGGCTATGAAAACGATTCCTACAGATCATGCAAGTTTCAAGATGAAACTTTAAACCTGAAACAAAAAACAATATGAAACTTTGGGAAAAAGGAATACCAACAGATAAACAAATTGAGCATTTCACTGTGGGAAACGACAGGGAACTGGACTTGGTTCTAGCAAAATACGATGCTTTAGGTTCAATTGCACACGCTAAAATGCTCGGAAACATTGGTTTATTGACAGCTATTGAAACAGATATGTTAGTAGCCGCTTTGAACGAGATCATTGCTGATGTTGCTGCTGGAAATTTCACAATTGAAGATTCCTTTGAAGATGTGCATTCGAAGATTGAATATTTGCTAACAGAAAAATTAGGCGATGCCGGAAAAAAAATTCATACCGCGCGTTCCCGCAACGATCAAGTTTTAGTAGATGTAAATTTATATTTGAAAGATGTAGTAAAAGACCTAAAAGCTCAAGTAAAAAACCTTTTTGATTTACTGATGGCATCAGCAGAAAAGCACCAGAATGTATTGTTGCCAGGATACACGCATCTTCAAATTGCAATGCCTTCCTCTTTTGGGATGTGGTTTTCTGCTTACGCCGAAACTTTAATTGATGATATCACAATGCTGAATGCCGCTTTGAAAATTGTAGACCAAAATCCATTGGGATCTGCCGCAGGCTACGGGAGCTCCTTCCCTATTGATAGAACTTTTACAACGCAAGAACTGGGTTTTGAAACTTTAAAATTCAATTCAGTTGCCGCTCAAATGAGCCGTGGCAAATCAGAAAAAACGGTCGCTTTTGCTATGAGTAGCGTGGCTGCAACTTTAGCTAAATTTTCTATGGATGTTTGTTTGTATATGAGTCAGAATTTTGATTTCATCACTTTACCATCGCATCTTACAACAGGTTCCAGCATCATGCCGCACAAAAAAAACCCAGATGTTTTTGAGTTAATTAGAGGAAAATGCAATAAAATTCAAGCCTTACCTTACGAAATTACGTTAATTACAAACAACTTGCCGAGTGGTTATCACAGAGATTTACAATTGTTGAAAGAGGGATTATTTCCAGCCATTCAAAACCTGAAAGCCTGCTTAGATATTGCAATTTTCTCCATAAAAGACATTGAAGTAAAAGAAAATATTCTTGCCGATCCAAAATACAATTATTTGTTTACGGTTGACACTTTAAATGAAATGGTAGTTGCTGGAACTCCTTTTAGAGATGCATACAAAGCCGTTGCAGAACAATTGGAAAACGGAACTTTTACATCCCCAAAAGAAACCAAACACACACATGAAGGCAGTATCAACAATCTATGTTTGAACGAGATTATAGAAAAAATGAGATTGGCCTACTACTAAATAACAATCATAACTATTTTTATAAATCCATTCTGTAAAAAGAATGGATTTTTTTGTTTCAATAAAATTCAACCTTAATAAATTATACTCTTATTGAGAAGTTAACACTTTAAACCTATATTTGAGTTTAAATTTCAAGATAGTATGAATATGAAAAAGTTTGAAGAAGAGGCAACGAAAAGTCTTTTAGAAAAAGAATTAATAACCCCTGAACAATATGATCAAGTACAGGCCTATCGAAATTTAAATCTTTTTTCATTACATACTGAGCTTAAATTATTCTTGTACGCCTCTGTATTACTATTTACATCAGGTATCGGTATTTTAATTTACCAAAACATAGATAGCATTGGACATATCGCTATTTTGGCTATATTATTATTGATTACCGTTTTTTGTTTTTACTTCAGTTTTAAAAACGCCATCGGATTTAAAAAACAACAAACTCAATTTGAAAATCCTATTTTTGATTACCTCATTTTAGCGGCAGTATTATTAAGTTGCATTTTTGTTGGCTATTTACAATTTCAATACACTGTTTTTGGTACCCATTACGGATTAGCTACTGTTGTTCCTACTGTAATAGCTTTCTTCTGTGCTTATTATTTTGATAATAAAAGTATCTTATCAATCGCAATCACGGGTTTAGCAGCATATATTGGTTTATCCGTTTCTCCACAGTCTTTACTTCACAATGATTTTAACGAAAACAATACCCTGAGCTATTCAGCTATTTCATTAGGTATTTCATTAGTAATTTGGACTATTTACAGTTCAAAAAATGACTTAAAAAAACATTTTAGCTTAGTATTTCTCACTTTTGCTTTGCACATTATAAGCATCGCTTGTATCAATAATTTATTCGATAGCTATTGGGGCATTTTTATAATACTATTGGCTGGTTTCTGCTACTATTTTTACCGTACCAGTTACCTCATTAAATCGGTTTCATTGTTTGTCTTTACCTTAATTTATGCCTATATCGGTCTAAATATATTCTTGTTCAAATTATTAGAATTTAGCAATATTGATAGCGAATTGTTTATCTCTTTCTTTTTCTTAGTTCCCTTTTACTTTATTGGTTCTATCATTTACTTTATTCGACTTATTAAACAATTCAATAAAAAAGCTAGTCATGATACAATATAAAAAAACCGAATTAGAGCAAGAGTTTCTAGTTTCAGAAGGACGATCTTTAAAAAATGCAGGATTTATAGATGAAAGTCAGTTTCGCTTAATTGATAAAAATTTAACCATTCTTAAAAGTCAAAAAAACATCTTAATACGAATTGGATTTTTTCTGTTAGGTAGCTTTTTATACTCCTCCATTTGTGGCTTTCTTACTCTAATTAGCCTAGATTCAATGAATGAAAATTATCAATTTCTGGTTTATCTTTTTGCTATTATTGGTTTCATTGGCACTGAAGTTTTAACCAATCAAAAATATTATGGTTATGGCCTTGACGATGCTTTTCTATTGGGCGCTCTATTGTGCTTAGCAATTGCAATAGGCATTTCAACAGACGGAAACAAACTTACCATTTCCTTAATACTCTCGATAACCTCTTTGCTTTGTTTTCTTAGATATGTACAGCTATCAATGGTTATCTTATTTTGTGTAACACTAACTTGTTCAATACTTTTCTTGATGTTTGAATTAGGCGCTTTCGCAAAAACTATACTGCCTTTTACTATGATGTTTTTTGCAATTGCTATCTATTTTGGCAGCAAAAAACTATTAGCAAGATTAACACTCCCATTTTATTATAATAGCATTGTTTTTACACAAGCTTTTGCACTGATTTTATTTTACATATCAGGAAATTATATGGTGGTTAGAGAACTTTCAAGTGAATTAATGGGTATAATTGTTACTGCAAATAACGAAATCCCGTTTGCCTTTTTCTTTTATGGATTTACGTTTATAATTCCAGTGAGTTATTTGGTTTTGTCTTTATACAAAAAAGACCGCTTTATGCTTTGGATAGGAATAATATCTCTTTGTATTTCTATATACACCATCCGGTTTTACTATGCCATTTTACCGCTTGAAATAGCCCTAACCATTGGTGGTTTGGTATTATTTGCATTTACTTTTTTTTCTATAAAAAAGATTAAAAACAATACTAATGGTGTTACTTTTCAACCAGATCGTTTCTCACACGGAAATCTATTTGGCACTGCCGAAATACTTATGGCGACACAATTGGGATTAAAACCTGAAACTACGGTGGAATCTCCAATGGAATTTGGTGATGGAAGTTTCAGTGGTGGAGGTTCTGGAGGAAGTTATTAAGGTAGATGTATTCAACTTAAATAATATTTTTAAAATCAAAACCTAACCATTGCAACTCTCATCATGTTTTGCTGCAGCATTATATTGTGAAAAAACAAGGTGTTAAAATTACAATAGTGATTTTTATAAGATGAAATATTAATAATTGAAATGTCTACTGGTAACACTATTTCTTGTTTTACAGCCTATCCGTTTACTTTTCTTGGATTCCAATAAACTTCTGTTTTAAAACAAAATAAAACCGCAAATTCACAAATTAGATTTTAATCTTTAATTTGCGAATGTGCAGTTTTTACAATAAGGTATTTAACCTAGAATTTAATATTACCTGTTTTAAGATAAATCGCTGAATTTTTTATGGAGTTACCAATCGCATTATTAAGTGCTTGTTCAAATGCAAAAAGACCTACGCCTGCGCTTCCTTTTGACACAAAATCCAATACTTTTTTTCGTGTCTTGACATCGTAAATCTGAAAATGAGAATTTACAATACAACTTTCACTTTGACCGCCACCTCTCATTCCCATACCACCGCCAGCCATTGGCATCATTACGCCAGGATTCCCTTGAATGCTGTTAGTAATTTCATGACGCAAAATTCTTATCAAATAATCAGCAGTTGAATTTGTAAATAAAGAATCTACTTTTTTTTGTTGCTCCTGATTGACTGTGAAAGTATCATTAGCAAGAAATTCTAATGATCTATCGTATTTAACGTTACCAAAAATATTCTCATTTTTCAATGTAATTGCAAATAGACTATCAAACTGCTGGATAAAATCTTCTTTTTGTTTATACTTTTTGCTAAATGTCTTGGTAAATTCGTTTACCAATACTTCATCACTACTTACTAGTAATGCTGTTTTATTGGTACCAAAAAGAAATTCGGAACTATTATAGGGTTTAACTTCATTAATTCGAGTAGCTGTACAAGACACTAATAATTGGATACTTATTACTCCTGCTATTAACAAATTATTTATTTTCATTTATGCTATTTTTCGTATCGACTATTTTTAAAATACAACAAAGATTACTTACAGTTTCGTCCCCAATTCTCCAGCATCAATATCACTGTGAGAAACATTGTATACTGCCTTACCATCTTGAATCAAAATCAATTGTGGTGATTGATGTGTAACCCCAAAGCGGGAAGCAATTTCATTAGAAACATCTCTAAAAGCAATTAAATCTAAAAAATAAGGCGTCACTTTCTCAGGAAAGTTAAACTCATTCTCAAACTGTTTCAAAGCCATTCTACTCACACTACAACGAGTACTATGTTTAAAAATTGCAACAGGTTTTACTTGAGATTGGGCTACTATTTCATCTAGTTGTTCTAATGCTTGCAAAGGCTCCCAAGTCATTGAATTTGTTTGGTCATTAGAATCACTACTACCAAAAATATTTTTAAAAAAACTCATAATTTGTCGGTTTTTCAGTCATTTTGTCTGTTTAATATGATATAAATCATATTTAATAAGCCATTTTGTCTGTAATTTTACTGTGGAATATTAATTGAATAATCAGATACAAAGATAAAATAAATTAATAAGAAACAGTGATTAAAGTATTTTACTAACAAAAACAGGCAAAAACTTGTTGCAAAAAACTAAAAAAATGAATATCAATAAATTTACCATCAAATCTCAAGAAGCTATCCAACTTTCGCAACAATTAGCACAAAGTTATGGACAGCAACAAATTGAAAACGAACATCTTTTTAAAGCAATTTTAGAAGTTGATGAAAACGTAGCACCATTTATATTAAAAAAACAAAATGTAAATGTTCCCTTATTTATTCAAATACTTGAAAGTACAATTCAAAGTTTCCCGAAAGTTACTGGTGCCGAAATAATGCTTTCTAGAACTGCAAATACCACGCTAAACGAAGCCGAAATAATTGCAAAAAAAATGAATGATGAGTACGTTTCGGTAGAGCACTTGATACTTGCTATTTTTAACTCGAAGACTAAAGCGTCTCAGATTTTAAAAGATCAAGGTGTGACCGAAAAAGGATTGAAAGCCGCAATTGATGAACTGAGAAAAGGAGAGCGTGTAACCTCGGCTTCTGCTGAGGAGACTTATAATTCTTTGAATAAATACGCCAAAAATCTAAACGAACTTGCTAAATCTGGTAAGCTAGATCCTGTGATAGGTCGTGACGAAGAAATTAGACGTGTATTACAAATATTAACGCGCAGAACCAAAAATAATCCCATGCTGGTAGGAGAACCCGGAGTTGGTAAAACTGCCATTGCGGAAGGATTAGCTCATAGAATTGTGGATGGCGATGTTCCTGAAAATCTAAAAGATAAAATTGTATTTTCACTAGATATGGGTGCTTTAATCGCAGGAGCTAAATACAAAGGCGAGTTTGAAGAACGATTAAAATCAGTGGTGAAAGAAGTAACTTCCGCAAATGGTGACATTGTTTTATTTATAGACGAAATTCACACACTAGTTGGTGCAGGTGGCGGCGAAGGTGCTATGGATGCGGCAAATATTTTAAAACCAGCATTGGCACGTGGAGAATTACGCGCTATTGGGGCAACTACATTAGACGAATACCAAAAATATTTTGAAAAGGATAAAGCATTAGAAAGACGTTTCCAAAAAATACAAATTGAAGAGCCAGATACTGATAGTGCTATCTCCATACTTCGTGGTATTAAGGAAAAATACGAAACCCACCACAAAGTTCAAATTAAAGACGAAGCAATTATTGCCGCTGTTGAATTATCCCAACGTTACATCACAAACCGATTTTTACCAGACAAAGCCATCGATTTAATGGACGAAGCAGCTTCTAAAATCCGAATGGAAATTAACTCAAAACCAGAAGAGCTGGATGTTTTGGATCGAAAAATAATGCAACTTGAAATTGAGATTGAAGCCATTAAAAGAGAAAAAGATGAAAGTAAACTCAAATCTCTTGGTCTAGAACTGGCTAATCTTAAAGAGGATAGAAATACAATTTACACTAAGTGGAAATCAGAAAAAGACGTTGTTGATGGCATTCAATTGATTAAAAAAGAAATTGAAGATTATAAATATGATGCTGAACGCGCTGAACGCGATGGAGACTACGGAAAAGTAGCCGAAATACGTTACGGTAAAATTAAAGAAGCTCAAGAACGACTTGAAATTTTACATCAAGAACTTATTGTTAATCAAGCCGGTGGAAGTTCCTTAATTAAAGAAGAGGTTACACGCGAGGATATTGCTGAAGTTGTAGCAAAATGGACTGGTATTCCTGTGCAAAAAATGCTTCAAGGTGAAAGAGAGAAACTTTTACATCTTGAAGAAGAATTACACCGCCGTGTAGTAGGTCAAGAGGAAGCCATTGAAGCCGTAAGCGATGCCGTACGAAGAAGTCGTGCAGGATTACAGGACATGAAAAAACCGGTGGGAACCTTTCTTTTCCTTGGGACAACAGGAGTGGGAAAAACCGAATTGGCAAAAGCCTTAGCCGAATACTTATTTGATGATGAAAACGCTATGACTAGAATTGATATGAGCGAATATCAAGAACGCCATAGTGTAAGCAGATTAGTGGGTGCGCCTCCAGGATATGTGGGTTATGACGAAGGCGGTCAACTAACAGAAGCGGTACGTAGAAAACCATATTCTGTTATTTTATTGGATGAAATTGAAAAAGCACATCCAGATACTTTCAATATTTTATTGCAGGTACTTGATGAAGGACGTTTAACAGATAATAAAGGTCGTCTTGCTGATTTTAAGAATACCATTATCATCATGACATCTAATATGGGTAGCCAAATCATTCAAGATAAGTTTGAGAACTTAAAAGGAAATGTTGAGGCTGCTACCGAGGCAGCCAAAGTTGAAGTTTTAGGTTTATTGAAACAAACTGTCCGACCAGAATTTATTAATCGTATTGATGAAATTGTTATGTTTACTCCTTTGACAAATGCTAACATTACTAAAATTGTTAGTTTACAACTTAAATCTGTAACTAAAATGTTGGCACTACAAAACATCACTATGGATGCCACACCTGAAGCAATTACTTATTTAAGTACTAAAGGCTATGATCCGCAATTTGGTGCCAGACCAGTAAAACGTGTCATTCAGCGTGAAGTCCTTAATGCTTTATCCAAAGAAATCCTTGCTGGAAAAATAACTACCGATAGCATTATATTGCTTGATGCATTTGATAACAAACTAGTCTTTAGGAATCAAAGTGAGTTAGTTTCTTAAATTTTTTTAACCACCAGTTTGACACTGGTGGTTTCTTTTTTTGCTTCAATGATTCATTATAAATTGAAGCCTCTCCCTAATTAAGACATGAAGATTTTAACTAGTGTAAATTTTTACTTTTTGGCATTTTTAAAATTAATTTTTAAATAAAAAGTTTTAGCTTCGCAAAACATAAATATTAAAAATAAAACACCCTAAAAATTCATAATTAGGGTAATCAAACAACTTTTAAAAAGAACATAATGGCATCAGGTTTCTTCGTACTTTTGGATGATATAGCTGCAATAATGGATGACGTTGCTGTAATGAGTAAAGTAGCTGCAAAAAAAACTGCAGGTATTTTAGGAGATGATTTAGCTGTAAACGCTGAAAAAGCTTCAGGATTTATTTCCTCTAGAGAATTACCAGTTTTGTGGGCTATTGCCAAAGGATCTCTGTTAAATAAAATCATAATTTTACCTATAGCTTTTTTATTGAGTCACTATTTACCAATTGCTGTAATCGTAGTACTTGTGCTAGGAGGAATCTATCTGGCCTATGAAGGAGCTGAAAAAATATTTGAATATTTTTTTCCACATGAACATAAACATGAAGATATAACAGCACAGCCCATGACCGAAGAAGAGATTCTATCTCTTGAGAAAGAGAAAATTAAATCTGCAATTGTAACTGATTTCATTTTATCTGTAGAAATAGTAATTATCGCTCTAGGAACAGTAATAGAAAAACCTATTTCATCCCAAATAGTGGTAGTTTCCATCATTGCACTCGTAGCAACAATAGGTGTTTACGGAATTGTAGGTCTTATTGTTCGTATGGACGAAGCAGGTCTTAAATTAATCAGTATGAGCAAAAATGAAAACAGTATGGGAACAAAAATTGGTACTGTTTTAGTAAAAGCTTTACCTGTGGTTATTAAAAGCTTATCAGTAATTGGTACAATAGCTTTATTACTTGTTGCTGGAGGTATTTTTATGCATCAAATTCCTTTTTTACATGGGATATTACCTCAAATACCTTCAATCATAACTGAATTTACTGTAGCATTAATCATTGGATTAATTACACTAGGTTTTGTAATGCTTTTCAAAAAGCTATTTGCAAAAAAATAAACAACACTTTTCATTTTTAATCAATTTTGCTTTTGAATAATTAATCCCTAAGTCAAAGCTAACTGCAAATAAATCGTAACATTATTAATTTTCAGCATTATGGACATCGTAAAATTTAAAATCACTCCCAAAACAATTAAAGTTGAAGTGCGTAACTCTAATAATTATGTTTTTGATTTTAACAATTCAGTATCCATTGCCAAAGAAGATAAAGATGTACTTTTGAAACTCTATAATGCGCTTGATTTACTTTTTAAAAAAGAAACTCCAGTAGATTTAAAAAATTATATTGCTCCCAATCAAACTAATATTTTAGATCAAATTAAAGAAGTAGGTGAAGCAAATGAATAATAAAAAAAAATAAAAGGCCGTTTCTAAATAAGAAACAGCCTTTTTTATGTTTTGTAAAGTGCTCTTAGTTGGTTATTTACTAATATAAATAATTTAAAGCAGTAAGATCGTTACTATTAAAAGCTCCTGTATCACTTGAACTAAAACATGCTCTCATGTAAGAAGTTGCATCATAACCAGATGGTGTTCCAGGAATAAGTACGGCTCCCACGCCACCGTCACCTTCACTTGTATTTGATCCACAACTCTGACGGCTAAACCAGTCTGTGTGACGCAAACCTATACAATGTCCAATTTCGTGAGCAGCTACATGAGAATTCACACCTACAGAATATGTATCCATTCCTGAATATAATGTAACTGAATTAAAAGGCGCACCTCCAGATGGGAATCCAGCTACTCCACCTGCACTACCGGTAGCTCTTCTAACAACGATATTCGCACCTGTTGTGTTTGAACTAAAAGTTAATGTAAAAGTAAGTGTCAAACCTAAACTATTGTATCTATTTACAGCAGCCTGTAATCCAGAACGCATGTTAGCACTTAAAGCAGAAGTACCAGTTCCTGATAAACCTACTATTTTAATAGTTCTAGGTCCTGAAACAAGGTTATTAGTTCGGTACTGCTCAGTTGTTATACCACCATGCAAGTCCATTTTATTTAATTGATCTTTGGTCATAACAATATCGCCTTCTATTAAGAAAGCATCTTCTGTTGTTCCATTTGGATTAGTATGCTTAACCACTTTCACATCTTTATTATTAAAAGACAGAGCACTAATTTTAGCTAGAATTTCAGGAGTTATTTTAGTTGCTTCAAGATTTGTTTGATTGGTTTCATCATCTTTACTACAAGATATAAATGCCATAACTGCGCATGACATTACTAAAATTGATTTAATTTTTTTCATTGTTTTTGGTTATTTTGGGGTTAATTAATGAATTGTATTTTTGAACACTTTACAAAATCATTACATCGAAAGTAGACAATTATTTTTGTACGAATATAACAATTTAAATAATATAACAATTTTAACATTTATTGTTATATTATTTTACATAAAAAGCTCGCAAAGCCAGTAAATACGTTTTAGGCTTATTTTGCTTTTTTAATAATACATCAATCAAATTGTTAAATAAAAACACTTTATGCGATTATGATTAAAACAAAATCAGGTTATTTGAATTATTTATCAATTTATGTAAAACAAGTTCTATTTAATTTGTTTAAATTTGATTTTTATAATCAGCTGTACCAAATCTTAATTTAAACAAAAT
>NZ_QKNZ01000104.1:0-5067 GCF_014156605.1 Flavobacterium sp. SOK18b | reverse complement strand
CATTTCATAATATATTGTGTATTTTAAAATTAACGAAACAAAAAAATCAATTTTAGTCTCCTGTATTCTAGTCACATTTATTTTGATTAAAAAAGATTTTATAAATTACAGTTTTAGTGAAACCTAATTTTATATCCTGTAAGTAAGAGATAAAAAAAAACTATAAGGATTGAAAAATAACAATAAGTTCCTCTCTAGTTTTTCCTAGTTTGTCTTGGTATTTCTTTAGCATTTCTTCTTTCTTAGATTCTGAAAATAATGACTTGTTGCTAGTCAAAGCAACAAATTTTTCTTTTAATTTCTCCTTCTGCTGTTCCCAGTTCCCCTCTAAATCATTTGAATTCATAATTTTGGTTATTAATAGTGAAATAATCTTCACCCTCCAAAGTTCCCAAAATTCTAACTAATTAAATTATATAACTATGGCTATTTGTTGTAATTTTCACTGATTTGTAAAATAACACATAGTCTTTACAGTATTTTATTTAAAATAATTTTAAACTTCTAAAAATAGCTTGGATACAATAAAACAAGAGTATTATTTGTTAATAGAATCATTTTTTTTATCCATTTTCAAAGCTTTTTTCATTTCGGCTTCTTCAATTTCTTGTGCTTCCTCGAGTTTTTTATCTTCTTCTTTTTTCTTCTTATTGAAAAAACCTCTCAATAAAAAATTATGTTTTGCTGCCTCAATTACTTCATTTAAGCCTTTTGTAGCTGTTTTTACATTGGTTAAAGAAGAATCTATTGAATTCCCCATTCGCTCGTTACTTATAAGTTTTGATAGAGCCCCTTTACCATTGTTCATACTAGTAGTAAAAGTTTTAAACTCTGATGCGCTTGCTTCTAAACTAGTTACCATGTTGTCCACGCTATTACCGAATTTTTTATCTGAAACCAGTTTAGATAATGCTCCATCACCATTATTCATACTTGAGCTAAATTGCGCTAGCTCAGCAGTTATCAGTCCGGCATTATCTACACTTTTCTTAACACTCACCATAAGGTCATCCATTTCAATGGCTTTTTTAGATCTAATATAATCCTGATCATTAATCAATATAGTAGATTTCTTTCCTGAAGTTATTGTCAAAACTTTATCGCCCATTAAACCATCCGAATTGATACTTGCCACAGCATCTTTCTTGATGTATTTACGAACTTCATCTTTGATAACCATTTTAATAACAACCGAAGTATCATTGAGGAATTCAATATCTTCAACAGTTCCAATATTTATACCTGATAATCGAACGTTGTTGCCTACTGCAAGACCGTTTACTGAATTAAATTTTGAATACAACTCTATAGTTGATCCAAATAAGTTTTTTTGTTTGCCTACAAAATAGATGGTACCTACAAATAAAAACAATCCAATTATTACAAACATTCCTAATTTCCACTGGTATCCTGACTCTTTAACCATGATTTTTAATTTTTAATTTAAATAAAAAATGAACGAACCCATTCATCTTCACTTTTTTCTAGCTCATCATATGTTCCTTCAACATGTATTACACCTTCTTTTAAAATTACAATTCTATCAGATGTAAGTCTTGCACAGGGCATATCATGCGTTATAATTATTGATGATGTTTTATTTTTTTGTCGAAGTTCTAAGATGAGTTCACTTATTTCTCTTGAGGTAATGGTATCAAGTCCTGTTGTGGGTTCATCATACAGAATAATCTCTGGTTTAAGAATCAACGTTCTTGCAAGTCCTATTCGTTTGCGCATTCCTCCAGATAATTCAGAGGGCATTTTGTCTATGGCTTCCTTCAATCCCACACTTTCGAGTACTTCTAAAACCTGTTCATTAATTTCATCAGTTGATAATGAGGTATCATGTCTTCTCAATGTAAAAGAAAGATTTTCTCGAACACTCATAGAGTCATATAAAGCAGCATTTTGAAAAAGAAATCCAATGCGTGTTCTAATTTTGTTTAGTTCATCGATTTCTAATGAATTGATTTCTTGGTTGAACACAGTAATAATGCCGCTGTCAATCTTAATAAGTCCAACGATACATTTAATAGTAATTGATTTTCCTGAACCGGATTTACCTAAAACTACCAGGTTTTCTCCTTTATTTAAGTTAAATGTTACTCCTTTTAAAACTTCATTTGTACCAAATGATTTGTGTAAGTCTTTAATTTCAATTACTGGATTACTATTTTGAAGTGTGTAATTTTTTTCCATATTAAAAAAATAAATCAGTTACTTGTACCGCAATCATATCAATTATAAAAATGGTTAATGAGGCCGTAACTACCGCAGAATTTGCTGCTTTACCTACACTTTCAGTTCCATTTTCAGCATTATATCCTTTATAGCAACCAATCATTCCTATAAAATATCCAAAGAAAAAAGTTTTTATAGTTGCGGGAAAAATATCTAAAAACGTTATGGATTCAATCACTTGTGATAAATAGCGGACTACATTTACATCGCCGTGAATATTAATCCCCATGTAACCTCCAACTATTCCAATTCCATCTGCATAAATTACAAGTAATGGAATCATTAATGTAGTTGCCATAATTCTAGTTACAACTAAATACTTGAATGGTTTGATAGCTGAAACTTCCATGGCATCAATTTGCTCAGTTACTTTCATTGAACCTAATTCAGCTCCAATTCCTGAGGCTACTTTTCCAGCACAAATTAAAGCAGTAATTACAGGAGCAATTTCCCTAATTAAAGACAGTGCCACCATGCTAGGCAACCAAGATTCGGCTCCAAATTCTGCCAAAGTTGGTCTCGATTGTAAAGTAAGAACCAACCCCATTATGAAACCAGTAATAGTTACCAGTGGTAAAGATTTATATCCTATTAAGTAACATTGTTTGAGCAGCTCCTTGAATTCATAAGGAGGCCTAATGGCTTCTTTAAAAAAACGAATAGCAAACTCGGTAGCTCTGCCAACTTCAATAAAACTTTGATTGAGATAAGTTCCCAATCGTTCTTTTTGTATCGTTAATGTTTGGTTCATTCCTCTATTTTTAAATTTTATCTGAATTATATTTTTAAAAAATACAATCACCTTTTAAAAACTCATACTTGATTTTGCTATCATACTATCGCCCAAATCTTTAATTTTGTCATGTTGATTTGTTAGTAATATTTGTTGCTGTTGTAAAATTTTATTCAGCTTTTTTGGAATAAAATCAGTGTTGTTCGTCAATGAGTTTTTATATACTTTGAGTATTTCAAACTCAGAATATTCCAATCTGTTTAGAATTTCTTCTTTGTCTTTTATGAGAAAGTTTATTTTTAAATTTCCCCAAATTTTATCTATTAAAGTATGATTTCTAGCATTTTCTTTTGGGGCACCATTTATTTTACTCAGTTCAAATATCAAATCTTCATTAAACAAATTGCTTGTTTTTTCAAACTCATTGAATAATTGCACTAAGTCATTTTCATTAAATCCCTTTTTTGCATTTTGATACGCTATTACCCTATCTTTATGAGATGCTATTAAATTGTTTAATACATCAACTGATTTTTTAATATTCATATCTTATGATTTTGATTGTACTATTTATGTTTCAGGCTTGTCATTAAAGGGAGTTGAAAAAAACTACCACATTTCAATACATTTCTATTTGCAAAATTCATATAAATAACCATAAACCTTGTTACACAACTTTACAGAAAAGTTGCAATATTTACGGTTAAGATGCATTCTATATGAGGGTAAAAAAATCAATACTTCAAGTTTACTTTGTGGGAGAATGTTTTCTTGGATTAGTAAAAAAAAAGGCTGTTGTTTCCAACAGCCCAAACCAAACAAAACTCAACCTATTTTTGATAATTTCACTTTATAAAAAAGGAATTTATAATTTCTATTTAAGTAAATTTCACTTTACTCGTATTTATAGAAACTGTATTTTTTTGTGTATAATTGTATCTTTGAGAAGGGGCTGTTTTTCCTACTCTACAGTTACTATTTGATGGTTTTAAAACCTCATTTTTTAAATTGATCATAACTTTATTTTAATTTTTTATTCTAAATATCTTCTTAACTTCCAAGCCATTGTTTCATGATCTTTCATTAATCCTGTAAGAAAATCAGCGGTTCCAGCGTCATTATTTTTGCTGTCGCAGGTATCAATATCTTCTCTTAACTGTACAATTAACGTTTCATGATCTTTTACAAGTTCTTGTAGCATTTCTTTTTGAACTGGGTATACATTAGGAGATTCTTTTATAACAGATAATTTACTAAACTCGCTCATAGTCCCAATTGTTTTTCCGCCTAATTTGCTTATTCGTTCGGCCGTTTCATCAATCGAAACTTCAAGCTCAGTATATTGAGCTTCAAACAATTGATGCAATTCCATAAAACTTTGTCCAGATACGTTCCAATGAAATTTTCTAAGTTTTATATACAAAGTCATTTCATTTGCTAAAAGCGATGACAAAATGGTAATACTACTTTTTAAGTGCGCTTCGGTGATTCCAATGTTTAGTTTCATAATGAGTTTTTTTATAAATAATTATTGATTGTTTTTAACCAGATATTTTATGTCTTGTAATCAAGAATTAAATTTTTACAAAGGTGAATATTGTATAGTAATTTTATATTACATTATTAATTCAAAAAGTTATATGATTAACATTTTCTATTCCTTGTTTAATTATTTATTTGTGATTTTTTTCAATGATCTTGAAATTAATACCAATCGAGTAGGTCCTGATTATGGAGTATTAGATTCGTTTTCATATAAAGAAGAATAGTTTAGTGTGATATTTTTTTCTCCAATTGAATCAAAGAAATCTTCAAGACGCTGAATGTGCTCTTTTGTAAATTGTAAATGAGTTGTAAGTGCATCCGAAATTTCCTTACTCGCTGCTTTCTGGATCAATATGGGAATCGAAATTAAAAGTGATTTTTCAGAAAAGTATATGTCTTGTAATTCCTCAAGATAAATATTTCGACAGGTTTGATTTTTAGGTCCTACAAACTCTAAATCACTTTTATTTGGATAATTATTTTTCAATAATTCAAGCCTATTAATTTTTGAATTTCTCATTTTATGAACTTTTTGGAATTTTATAAAT
>NZ_QKNZ01000103.1:0-26986 GCF_014156605.1 Flavobacterium sp. SOK18b | reverse complement strand
GATTAAAATATTTACTCTACCAAAAATAAACAAAAAAACCTGACAATTTTTACATCATCAGGTCTTCTCTATATTCTTTGTTCTTTATTGTATTTTCAAAAAAAAGATTAATCATTCAATTTCAACACCGCCATAAATACATCTTCATCTACTAGTACAAATTTATAGCTTACAAAGGGTTTTGGTCAATGGTGTTCCATCATTTTTGTATAATAGGAATGTGAAATATAGATCTCTTATTTGATCAAAACACTACTTCTTTCAAATTGTAAATTTATTTAAACAAACTAATGTTAGTGATGTAGGATATTCTAACGGTTGGATTACTTTCTTGTAACGTATTCGTGTAATTCCAAATGTTCTGATGGATATAGCTCAGTTGAATTTGTTGGTTTTTATCAATATTATAGCCTAAACCTCCAATAATTCTATTTTGATTGAAGAACGTTTTTCCAGCATTGGAACCAATATTGAAAAAAGCTTCATCGCCCAGAATTCCGAACAATTTGACTTTATCTTCTTTTTTCGTTAAAGTATAATTCATCAAGAACATATATCTCAATCTGTTTCTATACTCGTAATGATCAATTGAATACTCTGTGCCATTTTTTACTGCAATTCCAACAAATCTATTTTCATCTCTTAAACGATGCGTGAATTTAAATTTACCATTCGAGTGAACAAACGTTCCTTGAATCCAAACATGATCTTCAGGAATATCTGTTTTGTTTAAAGCCGGACTTCCATAAACATAGGTGTTGTAATGTGAATAACCAACACTACCATTGAATTTTTTAGTAAATTGATAATCAAGAGATGGCCTCACAAAATATTGTTGCTTTTCTGAAACCCCGTTTGCATATCGCATAGTGGCTTCTAATGTAAACGATAACTTTTGGCTTAACATGTTTTTCCCAACATAATGAAACCAAACATCGTTATTATTTGTTTTTACCTGTGCGCTTGAACTATTTGGCAAAAGAATTCCTAGTAGCCCAACGAGAGCTACTAAGAAATGACTGTATTTTTTCATTTGTTAATTTATAAAATTTAAATTTTTTCTTGAAGATTTTGGGTGAGCAGAAAAAGCAGTATGATTTTCTAATCCTACAATGGTTACTTTTCCTCCGTTAGATTCATAATCATGAACAAAATGTTCTAAGTTTTCCATAACAGAATTGTCTACAAGCTTAGTGTTTTTCAAGTCGATAGTAACATTAAAGCCATATGGAATTTCTTCTAATTTTCTTTTAATTCCTAAGAAATTAGTAAAAATTGCAGCTTTACTAATCGTTACTAAATAGTCATTTCCTTCGAAAGCTACTTCAGTTGGTGCTTTGAAAAATGATGAAATTGGAGTTCCGTGTAATAAGTGAATGATCATGTTTAAAACCATACCGGCAGCAATACCTACTAATAAATCTTCGAACAAAGTAAAGAAAATAGTCACTAAAAATATAGCTAATTGTTCTTTTCCTATTTCAAATGTATGAATGAATTCTTTTGGATGTGCTAATTTTATTCCAACCGTAACTAACATCGCTGCTAATGCGGCATTTGGAATCATTTCTAATAATGGTGAAGCGACTAATAAAAAGGCTAAAATGAAAAAACCATGAAAGAAATTCGCCCAACGTGTTTTTCCACCATTGTTCACATTGGATGAGCTACGTGCTACTTCAGCAATCATTGGTAAACCACCTAAAAATGCAGCAAGAACATTTCCAATTCCAACCGCAATTAAATCTTTATTGGTATTCGATTTTCTTTTGAATGGATCCGTTAAATCAATAGCTTTTACAGTTAATAAACTTTCTAGGGTTCCAACCAAAGCAAACATAATCACGAATTTGATAAACGTTCCTGTTTGTGAAATACCAGCAAAACTAGCATTGAAATTAATGTTGTCTACTAAATTTCCAATTTTCACCAAAGAATAAGCGGGTTCAGTATGTGCGAAATCCATATATAACTCTGCTGGAATAGCAAACAATAAAACTACAAGCGGTGCTGGAAACATTTTGATATACTTGTTTTTGATGTATGGCCAGCCTAACATAATAGATAAACTCACTACACCAATAATAGTAGCTTTATAGTCTAAATTCATAATGAAATTCGGAATATTAGCTAGTAATTCCAATGGGCCTTTTCCTTTTGCAAGTGTTGGATTATCGTTTAATAATACTGGAATTTGTTTGGCAATAATAATGATTCCAATGGCGGCTAACATACCATGAATGGCTGAAAGCGGAAAAAAATCAGCAAGTTTTCCAAGTTTTAAAACGCCAAATAAAATTTGAACTAAACCAGCAATAACCATTGCGCCTAAGGCTAATTTCCAACCTAAAACATTATCACCATGACCAAATTCTGCTACTGCTCCGGCTACAATTACAATTAATCCTGCTGCTGGTCCTTTTATTGTTAATCGTGAACCTGAAATTAAGCTCACCAACAAACCACCGATAATAGCGGTAATTAAACCCATAATAGGCGGAAAATCGGAGGCTTTTGCAATTCCTAAACTTAAAGGAAGCGCTAATAAAAACACAATAAAACCAGAAATAGCATCTGCTGAGAAATTTTCTTTTAATCCTGCAATTCCGTCTGCAGGGATATATTTTTTAACTTTTGAGTTCATATTTTTTAAATATTTTTAATTATGATGATTTATAAGGTAATTCGTGATAGGTCTTAATGTGTGTTCCTAAGAAAAGTCTAGTGTAAATTCTAACGCCGGCTATTCCAGAAACCACAAAACTAGTGGCTACTAAAAAAGCTAGTACAACTTGGTGACTTTCAATATGGCTAAACAATAAATCTTCGCCAATAAAGGTGGAAGTAATTGGAAAACCTGTAACGCCAAGTGCTGCTAATAAGAAAAAGAAAGCAAATTTTGGATGTTCATATACGTGTCCAGAATGTTGACTTAATAAAATTCTCTTTTCCATTGTTTTTAATTTCAATAAAGCGATGTAACCAATAGTTCCCGCAATTACAATTCCTGTGATATAAAGGGATATTTCGTAATAACTTACTTTTTCGTTAAACAAAATGGCTAACACGATCCAGAAATGGTTAAAAACAATTAATAACCAAGCAACAAACGGACTTTTTCTTTCTGAAAAGGCTTTGAATACGAATACTAATCCAATCGCAGCGAAAATTTCAGGTAAATAATTAGTCACGTAACTTGGAATGGAATTTTTGTAATACAAAGTGATGCTTCCAACTAAATACGTGCTTAAAAACAAGAAGAATAGTTTTCTTAAGTTTAAGAAGTTTAACTTGTTACCAATTGTGTTTAATGGATTCCAAAGGAAAATTCTAATGATTTTTTCCAAGTGAAATTCGTTTAAACTCAAAACATATAAAGCATTTTCTAATTTTTTAGGAATCATGCTTTTACTTACTTGTTTAGGTACGAAATTGTAAAATTGTTCTCGGATTAAATAACTTACCACAGATGGTGAAACCAATAATTGATAGGTTCTTAAAAACGCATTTCCAGCAATATGAAATAAAGCTAATGTTTCGAATCCCAAAGCTATTTCAATAAATATCAATCCAATTTGTGAAATCGAGCTATAAGCAATTTGACTTTTTACAGACGATTGTACTCTAGCAATTAAAGTGGTAACGATACTTGTGGTTAATCCCATTACGCCGATGGCAATTCGCATAGACGTTTGGTGTTCCCAAAAAGGCATCGTACGTAACATTAAAAAAGCACCTAGATGCACCGAAAGGGAACCATAAAAGATAGCACTTGATGGAGTAGGACCTTCCATCGCTCTTGGTAACCAAGAAGAAAATGGTACTTGAGCCGATTTTACTGCTGCTGCACACGCCAAACATAAGGCGATAAACGAACCAATTAAGGTGTGATTTTGCAAATGTTCGTTGACTAATTCGTAATTGTGTAGTCGGATAAAAGTGATGTTTTCATGAAACAAATGATGACTTGCCCACATTGCTAAAATAATTCCAACATCACCAATTCTATAGATTGAAAATACTCGGAAAGCATTTTTTACAGGTAAATAACGTTCTCTGTAAAAACCAATAAGTAAAAATGATGAAATTCCGATAATTTCCCAACCGATAAATAAAGTTTCAAAATTCCCTGATAAAATGGCTAAATTATATCCAAAAAAGAAGAATAAAACCGTGATAAAAAAGCGTTTGTATCCTTTTTCTCGATGCAAATAATAGCGACTATATGTTGTTATCATTGAGGTTAATAAAGCACCAATGAATAAATACACCGCAGTTACTTTGTCAAAATAAAAATCAATAAAGAAGTCGTAGTCATTTGTTTTGACTAACGATACTTCGAATAAATTCAAATCTTTGCTGCCGTTAAATATCCAATAGAAAATAAAAACACACAACACTAACAACTGCGCAAAAACCGTTGTAAATGCCGTCCAAGATAGCCAAGACTCTTTTTTTTCTGGAATGAAAAAACTAATCAAAAATCCTACAATAGGAATAATGATAAATACTAATAAAAATTCATTTGTCATCATCTTATTTTAGTAGCGTTATGTTTAAATTTTCCGAACTCGTTATCGCATATTCCAAAGAATTATCGATAGTTTGTATATTAAAAGAAGCGGGTTGGTAAATTTCAAATTCACCATTTACAAAACGATATAGTGTTTTAGTTTCTGGATGCAAGGCAACCAAATTCACCCAATTATTGATAAACCATTCATAGGTTGCGGGAACTTTTGTTATGGCATATTTTACAATTTCAGGAAAATGTTCTACTACAATTAACAAGCGTAATGGATCGTGAACTTCAATCATTTGACTAGGTAAACCTGGTCGTAAATCGCCGTCAATTCCATTCGCAACTCCAATTAATCCCATTACATTATGAGGTAATTTGGAGCCCGCACCGAGTTTATGATTGTCAACTCTTGAGAAATAATATTCTAAATTAATTCCACCACCAACTGGAGCTACGGCATTTAAAATTCCAGCTAAATAGTCGCCTTTTGGATCTACTTCATAATCAAATGAATTCATAAACGAACGTCTGTCTAAAAACACATGGTCCGATACACTTCTTCTTCCCACAATACACATGGCATTTGTCGCATGATTCAATTCTGGTCTAGGTTCAAATAGTGAAACCGAACGATTTTTTATTTTCTCATGTACTTTTGAAATGCTTTCGTTAGAATTAATGGTGTCAAACCGTCTAGAGCGTTCTTTGGCATTATTGGCTAAGGCATTTGTGAATGTTTTGCTGTTTTCTTTATGTGAAAAAGTGTTTACTACAGAAAGTAATTCTTCATCGTAAAAAACAATTTCATCTCTAGTGGTATCATGTAAAGCGGGTAGAAACTGAGTTTCAGCTGGAATAACAATGCCTCTTTCAGCCAAAATTTCACGAACTTTTACATGGTTGGCTGCGAAGCTTAATACTTTTGCGTTTACACTACTTGGTCTTCCGCTACAAGCCCCGCAATCGTATCCAGCAAAATGAGTATTGTTCACGCTAGTTGCTCCGTGGCCAACTACATAAACTATTGGAGCAAAATTTTCTACCAAACCAATAGTTTTCAAAATGCCTTCCACACGATTAGCCATTTCTTCAATAGAAAATCCTACTTGTAAACCGTCTATTTTTTCTTCCGGATTAGTGTTTTCTATTACTAATTTCGACTTTTTATTCAAATGTTTGAATGAAGCCGAAGTGGCAGGAGACATACTAGGTTTGAAAATATTTAAAAACAATTTAAACGCTGAGGTATACCCCAAAGTTTGAGAAATAAGCCAACCAAATACCAAGGAATGCGATTTTTTATGGTAGTGATAATCTTTAGCGCTTTTCTTTTTTCTAGGCAACTCTTTAATTAAAAATTGTGGAGTAACAGGTGCTGGACATAATTTGGTAAAGAACTTTCCATTTATGGGTTGATAGAAAAATTCGAAATTAAAAAATGCCGCAACCCCAAAAGTTTTTACACTTGGTTCTAAAGCTTCAATATGTCTTCTAAACGAACATTCTCTATCGTCCATACAAAAGAAAGCTTGAAATTTTGTGTTTTCTTCTGAGGCTTTTACACTTGTTTTATGTTGCAAACCGGTTAAGGCTTGGTTGTAAAAGGTCCATTCAAAAGCTTCTTGCCAAATAGAAAGCACTTCAAAATATTCTGAGTAAGCCGATTGAGAAAATAGATTTTCAGCTTCAAATGTGATTTTGGTAATTAGAGGTTCCCAGTTTTCACCAAATTTTTTATCTAATGCATCAATCTCTAAAAGTAACTCGAAAGTAATAAGTTCTTTTAAAGTTATTTTTCTTTCATCTAAAAGTGAAGTGGGATTGCTTTCTAAAGTTGCAATCATACCGCTCCATCCAGGATGAGAAAATTGTTGATCAAAGAGATAATTTTCAAAATACAAACCTTCTCCAACTAAAATTTGAAGTAATTTATAAATGGAAGTGTCTTCTTCTAGTAATTTCTTAGCTCTTGACGTTGAAAAAATACTAAAAACACCATTTTTATCTAATTCTTTTATAGAAGCTAAAAACCCGTCTTGATGAACTGGAAATGTCCAAACTGAAATACCTTGATCTAAATAACTGCACAAGATTCTAAAAAGAATACCGTGAGTCGATTTGTCTAAGTTTATGGCATATTTCTCTTTCCAAAGACTTCTAAGTTTTCCAATTTTTGGATAAATGGCTTCGTCGTAGTTTTTATGCAGAACATTTTCTTTCCAAGATGAAAAGTGGTCTTCTCCTTTTTTCTGGTAGATAATTTTATCTAGAATTGCCTCATTTATTTGGTTGTTTTTTAACTTATTTCTAAAATCAGAAAGAGGTAAAAATGTTTTGTAACCAAATATTTCAGATGATTCTTGTAAGGCAGTAAAGAAATCTTTATCCTGAAAAGCATGTAATGTGTTATGATGCACAAAGTCTTTCAACGGATTTTGTGCAGGTAGAAAATGCGAGAGTTTGTGAAGAGTTGCCTCTTCCACAAATCGCAATGAAGTTAAATTCATTATATTCTAAATTAAGTTAATAACAATAATGTTTTGCTTGTATAGCAAACAGTTATGAATATTGTATTAACTTAAATTAAGCTTCCAGTTACAGAAAAGATCGTATAAAGGAATACTCTTTTGTAGAATACAAAAAAGTGTTTTGTTGTAGATTTTTTGATTTTTGGAATATGAAAACAAACCAAAATTTGAACTGATCGAATTGGAATATTTTTCTAAGTCATCACCAAATTCGACATCTTCTTCAATGTCAAAACTGATAAATTCAAAATCATTTTCAATTTCATTTAAAGCAGAAAACCCATAAGATTTTGCGTGCTCTGCTTTATAATTCTTAAAATTGTTACTGACTTTATTTGTATTATTTCCATACAACAAATTCCCACATGTAAAGTATGTGAGAATTGTGAGTAGGAATAATAATTTTTTAGTCATTGTAATAAGTAGTCGTCAGGCAAAACTATTAAAAAAAAAATTAAAAGCGTATGATTATATCTTTAATCATTCAACTTTAATACGGCCATAAACGCTTCTTGCGGAATTTCAACATTCCCTACCAATCGCATTCTCTTTTTACCTTTTTTCTGTTTTTCTAATAATTTACGTTTACGAGAAATATCTCCTCCGTAACATTTTGCTGTAACGTCTTTACGCAATGCTTTGATCGTTTCACGCGCAATAATTTTAGCACCAATGGCCGCTTGAATTGGAATATCAAATTGCTGTCTCGGAATCAATTCACGCAATTTCTCACACATTTTTTTACCAATGTTGTAGGCATTACTCTCGTGAATCAAAGCAGACAAAGCATCTACAGATTGCGAGTTCAATAATACATCAAGTCTAACTAATTTCGAAGTACGCATTCCTATTGGAGAGTAGTCAAATGAGGCATACCCTTTAGAAACCGTTTTCAATCTATCGTAAAAGTCAAATACAATCTCGGCAAGTGGCATGTCAAAATTCAATTCAACACGCTCTGTTGTCAAGTAAGTTTGATTGGTAATTACACCACGTTTTTCAATACACAAACTCATTACGTTACCCACAAAATCAGCTTTAGTGATGATAGTTGCCTTAATAAAGGGTTCCTCTACACGGTCTAAACGTGAAGGTTCTGGTAAATCAGATGGGTTGTTAATGATAAACGGTGTCTCCGGATCTTTTTTGGTATACGCCAAATACGAAACGTTAGGAACCGTGGTAATTACAGTCATGTCAAACTCGCGCTCCAATCGCTCTTGGATAATTTCCATGTGCAACATTCCTAAGAATCCACATCGGAAACCAAAACCTAAAGCCGCTGAACTCTCAGGCAAAAATACAAGCGAAGCATCGTTCAATTGTAGTTTTTCCATTGAGGCACGCAAATCTTCATAATCCTCTGTATCAACAGGGTAAATACCGGCAAAAACCATTGGTTTTACATCCTCAAAACCCGTAATCATATTCTTTGTTGGCGTTTTTGCATCCGTAAGTGTATCACCTACTTTTACTTCTTTCGCCTCTTTAATTCCAGAAATTAAGTATCCAACATCTCCAGCTGAAATCACTTGTTTTGGCACTTGATTGAGTTTCAAAGTACCTATTTCATCAGCAAAATATTCATTGCCAGTAGCCATGAATTTAATTTTTTGCCCTTTCTTAATTTCACCATTTACTACTCTAAAAATAACCTCAATACCTCTAAACGGGTTGTAATGAGAGTCAAAAATCAAAGCTTGCAAAGGCTCGTCAACATTTCCTTTTGGAGCAGGAATTTTTTCAATAATAGCTGCTAATATATTTTCGACACCAAAACCAGTTTTTCCAGAGGCGTGAATAATATCCTCTAGGTCGCAACCCAATAAATCAATAATATCATCGCTCACCTCTTCAGGGTTGGCACTTGGTAAATCTACTTTGTTCAAAACCGGAATAATTTCCAAGTCGTTTTCTAAAGCCAGATATAAATTTGAAATCGTTTGTGCCTGAATACTTTGCGCTGCATCCACAATCAAAAGCGCACCTTCGCAAGCCGCAATAGATCGAGAAACTTCATACGAAAAATCAACGTGTCCCGGAGTGTCAATTAAATTCAAGATGTATTCCTCACCCTTGTAGGTGTACTCCATCTGAATTGCGTGACTTTTAATTGTAATACCACGTTCACGCTCCAAGTCCATATTGTCAAGCAATTGCGCCTTTTCTTCACGAGCAGTTACAGTTTGTGTAGCACCTAGTAAACGGTCTGCAAGCGTACTTTTCCCGTGATCAATATGTGCAATAATGCAAAAATTCCTTATGTGTTTCATTTTCAGTAAATATCAATAAATTTGCTTGTCAACTTGTGGGCGTGCCGGCAGAAAAAGCCGTCGGGCTATGCGCTCTATCTTTTGTGAAGTCCCGATTGCTATCGGGACTTCACAAAAGGATGCCGCTGCTATCCCTCACGCAAAACCCCACTAAGAGTCAATTAATTTGCAAATATAGGCTAAAAGTTTTTTATGAGAGATTCAACAATGCCTAATGTTACTGCAATTGAAATTTAATTTTTTAGCAGTTCTCTTTTAGGGTCTTTCTTATTGTAGTTTTGCTCGTACTTACAAGAGCATCTTGCAGTTACATTTGAACTTTTATACCATCTATTTATGCATACTTCACCACAAGATTCTATTACCATAAACGACACTCCGTACAACTTACAAGAGCTTGAAAAACTAGCTTGGAAAAAATTAGTCAACGGTTCAGTCAAGAAAAAAAACGGTTTCCGAACCATGTGCGTTGGTACCATAAATGAATACAACACTGCCGCTTTACGAATTGTAGTAAACAGAAAAGTTGATGAGGTAAACAAAACCATATATTTCCACACGGACGATCGCTCCCGAAAATGTTATGATTTACTAAAAGACAATCGCATATCACTCTTGTTTTACGATGCGCGTCAGCGGGTTCAAATTGTTGTGAAAGCACATGCCACTTTACACACTAACGATACCTTAAAAAATGATCGTTGGAAGGCAACCAGTCCGCAAGCCCGTCTGGGTTATATGACATTGGAACCACCCAACACAAAATCAGATCATCCAACATTAGGATACGAAGAACGTTTTTCGACCCTAAAGCCCACAGATAGTGAAAGCGATTTGTTTCAAGAAAATTTCACGGTTGTTGCTTGTGCCGTCTATGAACTTGAATTTTTATACCTCGACTTCACCGGGAACAGAAAAGCAAATTTCTTTTATGAAAACACTGTTTTACAAGATAGTTTTTGGGCAGTTCCTTAAATATAAATAAGCAATGACTCATCTTTTATTGAACTTCGCTTGGTAATACGAAGTGTCTTTTTCAGAAAAAATCACTCTACGGTTGTCTTCATTTTCGAATTCTAAACTGTCATTAACCACAAATTTTACTTCTGTAAATTTATAACCGGTAACAAATGTGGTTGTTATTTGATAGGTGTTATTGGCAGTATTCAATTTCATTTCGGTAGCTTCACCCCAAGATAATGGTTTGTCTTTTCCACGAATGGCTACCTTTTTTACATTTTTTATTTCGGATGCATCCAAAGTAAAAATAACGGTTTTTTTATAGGTTTTTTGAACGCAATTTGTCAAGAATAAAGAAAGTACAAGTGCTAGAAATATCGTTTTAGTTTTCATAATTAAGCTTTGTTTTTAGTTAGTAAATAATCAATTCCAAATCGTCCTGACCCTAGTGTTAAAAAGAACATTGCTACCCAAAGAAATCCCATGGCGGCAAGGCAATTCCATAATCCATTTTGTATTTGTTGCATAAATATAGCAACTAGCATGGTGCAAATTACTAAGAAAGAAGCAACACGGGTTTGAAATCCAAACAACAGTAGCAACCCGCCAACAGCTTCTGCAAAAGCGCCCATCCAAGCAAAAAAAGCTGGAGCAATGGCAAAAATTCCACCATAATTTGCCACATCACCGGGAAACCAAAAAGCGACTTCAAACAATCCTAAATTAGCATCAACGGGTGACCAGGGCATTCCAAATTTATCGGCTCCAAAGTTAAAAGCCAGCAAGTACCCACAAACAATTCGCGGAATAGCAATAAATAGATCTTGTGACCAATGTGGTAATAAAACAGGTTTGGTAATTTTGGTAAGTAGTTTCATAATGTTATATTTTTTGATTTTCTTATTGATATTGATATTGAATTTTGAAATTATTTTTAATTGACAATTAAACCGCCATGACCAGAACCTATAAGTTGTGCGTGTGCAAAAGTTGAAGCGAAGACCAACATTATTGCCAAGATTAATTTTTTCATAATTAGTTTTTTAGTGATTAATAACAGGGCAAAGTTGCGCCATAAATCAGAACCAATCGCTTCAAATTATGATTTGAGACTAACTAAATAATATTTTAAAGTATTGTAAACATTGAGGTCACAGGTTTTCTGTAAATTCTTTTGGTGTTTTTGAGGTATTTTTCTTGAAAGCTCTATTAAAAGTGGCTTTCGAATTAAAGCCGCAATCAAAAGCAATTCCTAGCAAGGTAGATTTTTTGTGTTCGCCATTTGACAAACTGATTTTAACCGCTTCAATTCTAAAATTATTGATGTAATCATTGAAGTTCATTTGAAACCCTTGATTGATCGTTTTGGAAATAACAGAGGCGTTGGTTTCTAATTTTTTTGCCAAATCAGTAAGCGTTAATTCGGGATTTTGATAGAGTTTTTCAGCTTGAATTAAGGTTTCTATTTTAGATTTCCAATGTTCCGTTTCGGGCGAAACAGCTTCTTCTACGGACTCATACTGAATGTCAATATTCGTTTCCAAATCATCTGTACTGCTGTTGTCCAATAAAAGAATAGGACTTTTGTCAAAGAAAGACATCTTAAACGGTATCGTAGCATTTGTAGGATTAGAATATCCTGTAATGGCAATGTAGTACATCACAATCGAGAAAGAAAGATAAAACCACCAACTGCCTTGATACGATTTCATTTCTGGAAAAAAGTATTCAACACCATCAAAAACGAGTGGTAAAAGTAACATCACTAAAAAAGCAATCAAATACGTTTGAATCCATTTAAACAAAACCGAATCGGCATAACTCACTACTTGAAACATCAGTTTTTTGTATACATTGTAATATCGGATGCTCAAAATAAAGTACACAATCATAGAGAATAAACCTAGTTTTTGATACCATTTCTCAAAGTCTTTGTCCATTCCGTTTTCATAGAAATAGTAATCGCCCAAAATGAATTGGTCGTAAATCCAAATAGCTATGATGTACATAAGATACAGCAATCCTGGCAGAATATGGAGTGCCTCTTTTTTCGAAAATTTAAAACTGGGATTCAGTAAACTTTGGGTGTAAAAAAAGATGATCGGACCTATCCATAAAAGGTGTTGAAAAGGGGTGTAAAATAAAATATCCCGATAGGGTTGATTGTCGTACCAGCCCGCAAAACCAAGCATCCACGGTGCAATATAGAGGCTACAAAGAAAAATGAAAAAACTCAGCCAATAATTCGATTTATTGTCAGTTTTGATAGCTTTTGCAAGTAACAAAACGCTGTATACAATTCCTTGTGTAAACGAAATAAGTAAAACGGAACTGTAAAAGCCAAATTGAAAAAGCATCTTGTAGTTTTCGTAAAAATAATTATTTTTTGTAAACCAATGTCAAAATTTTGCAAGTACGACTTCTTGTGTCTTAATCTCTTGATAGTTCCAAAATTATCGGTCTAATTTTTTTATCTTTGCAAAAAATAAAAACATCTTGATTAAAATAGGCGACCATATTGTATTACCGGATTTTCCCTTACTTCTTGCTCCAATGGAAGATGTGAGCGATCCGCCGTTTCGTAGATTGTGCAAAATGCATGGTGCTGATATGATGTACTCTGAATTTATTTCTTCCGAAGGATTAATTCGTGACGCCATCAAAAGCCGAATGAAATTGGATATTTTTGATTACGAACGCCCTGTGGGAATCCAGATTTTTGGTGGAGATGAAGAGGCAATGGCACTTTCGTCAAAAATTGTTTCTACCGTAAATCCCGATCTTATTGATATCAATTTTGGTTGTCCAGTAAAAAAAGTGGTCTGCAAAGGTGCCGGTGCTGGTGTTTTAAAAGATGTCGATTTAATGATTCGGTTGACCAAAGCCGTTATTGATAGCACCCATTTACCAGTAACGGTGAAAACGCGTTTGGGTTGGGACGATAATTCTATCAATATTGATGAGGTTGCTGAACGTTTGCAAGACATTGGTGTTGCCGCATTGAGCATACACGCTAGAACGCGTGCCCAAATGTACAAAGGTCACTCAGACTGGTCACACATTGCCCGCGTGAAAAACAATCCAAGAATTACGATGCCTATTTTTGGAAATGGCGACATTGATTCTCCAGAAAAAGCATTACAATATAAAAATGAATACGGCATTGACGGCATCATGATTGGTCGTGCTGCCATTGGTTATCCTTGGATTTTTGACGAAATCAAACATTACTTCAAAACAGGAGAGCATTTAGCTAAACCGACCGTTATTGATAGAGTAGAAGCCGTGCGCAATCACCTTACTTGGGCCATGGACTGGAAAGGAGAACGATTAGGAATTGTTGAAACGCGACCGCATTACACCAACTATTTCAAGGGAATTCATTCTTTTAAAACCCACAAACAAAAATTAGTAACCCTCGATCGTCCCGAAGAGTTATTTGCAGCTTTAGATGAAATTCAGGATGCTTATGCCGGTTATGAGGTGGTTTAGTGACACTATAAACTTAATCTGAGCTATAGGAACAAGCGAAGCAATTCCATTAATCTGCACAAATTAATTCGTGTAAATTGGTGGAATTCGTGTTTTATTTTAAATGGGAAAACTACTCCAACAACCTTTTACTAACCCTACTACTCGCTATCAGTGAAGCAATAAAACCTAGCGATACAATGGTTCCCATCACAATAAGAACATTTTCAAGAGAGAAAACAACGGGATAGGCTAGTGTAGGAGTAATCATAATCAACTGGAAGTATTCTTGCAATAAAACAATAATAATCCCAATAGTTAATCCTATAATGCCACCAAAAACACTCAATAAAGTACCTTGAAGTAAGAATATTTTGCGTAAGTCTTTTATTTCTGTACCCAGGTTATAAAGTGTTTTTAAATTCCCTTTTTTGTCCAAAATCATCATGATCAAAGCGCCAATTAGGTTAAAAAGCGCCACCACAATCACTAAAGTAAAAATTAAGTACACAGCAATATTCTCAGTGTTTAGCATTTTATAAAGAGCCTCGTTAAGTTGAGCTCGGTTTTTTACCGTGATTTTATGGCTAAAAATGGAGTTTAATTGGGATGTAATTGCCTTTTCATCGGCATTTTTAGATACTTTAAATTCTATTCCCGAAACTTGATTGGGTTTGTATTCCAGTAATTCTTGGGCTAAACCCAAGTCAGCAAAAACATACTTTGAGTCTAAGTCGTCGTTTATATTGTAGATGCCTACTGGTATTACATCGGTTTTATTAAAAGCTTGTTCAGGATTTTCAATGGCGCCTTTTCCTGGTTTTGGTGCTAAAACCTCCAATCGATTATTGAAATCCAACAATCCCATGGAGAATTTTTGAGCTATTCCATAACCCACAACCACTTGGTACGTATCTTGATTAAGCCATTGCCCGTTAAAAAGTTTTTTATCAAGGGCATTTACTTTATTAAAATTGTAGTCCACTCCTTTAAGAGTAGCAACCTCTTGTTTTCCATCAAAAGTAAACAAAACCCGCTCTTCAATAATTTTAGAATAGGAAACGATGCCATCTATTTTTTTAATCTGCTTTTCCTGACTTGGTAAAATAAAGAAAGATTTACCCAGAGTAGTGCCTATTTTTAAATCAGGATCTATATCATTTGCAAACGAAAGACTAAATACTTTAAGTCCGCTAAACACTGATAAAACCACAAACAAAGCCATGGCACCAACAATAATTCCCAAACTGGCAATCCGATTGATGATGTTAATAGCGTTGTTTTTGCTATTACTCTTAAGGTAACGTTTGGCTATATAAAGGGGAAAATTCAAAGGTTATTGAAATCTACGTTTATCTAATAAATCTCTATTTTCAATAGGATTGTCCCGGTTAGCAAGAGCATTGTCTATTTTTTCAATATAATCTAAAGAGTCATCAATAAAGAAAACCAAATTTGGTACTTTTCTCAATTGTAAACGTACACGTTGAGACAAGTCATGCTTAATATTCTTAGAATTTGATTTTACAGCCTCCAGAATTTCATTTGCTTTTTCTTGAGGAAATACACTTAAATGCACCGTAGCTACTGATAAATCTGTAGTCACCGTAACTTTGGATACCGAAATGACTAAGTTTGCCAATCCGTTTTTTCTCACTTCACCTTGTAGAATGTCAACCAAATCTTTTTGGATCACCCCACCTATTTTTTTCTGTCTATTTGTTTCCATGCTGCAAAAATACTACTTTTAAGTTTTATCCCGAAGTTTCGGCACAAATTTTAAAAAGTAACCTATTAATACACGTATTTTTAGGAGCTATTTCCTGCTGTTCACTATATCTTTTTATAAGGTGATGAAAAATCACCTTATAAAAAGGATGCCGTTTCCATCAGGGCTAGGGATTTGGGATATTAGAACGCTAATTCTAAATCAGAAATCTTAATTTATTAAAAAAATATCAATTTGGAACCTAAAATAAATCCAGTTTCGGCTCCCTCCCCTTTGGTGAGTCCCGACGCATCGGGAGGGGAGGAAAAACCTTCTTTCTCTATATATGACGCTTCTGCAGGCTCTGGAAAAACCTATGCGCTAGTCAAAGAATATCTTAAGATAATTCTTGTTGCAAAAAAAAACGATGCCTATCGCAACATTCTGGCGATTACGTTTACCAATAAAGCGGTGCACGAAATGAAATCCCGAATCGTAGGCAGTTTATCTGAGTTTGCAAAGGAAGAGCCCAACCAAAAGGCGCAGGACTTAATGCAGGATTTAGCTTCAGATACCAAACTGTCTGTTATCCAAATCAAAACCAAATCACAGCAAATCATTAAGCACATTATTCACAATTATGCGGCCTTTGATATTTCTACCATTGATAAATTTACCCACAAAGTGATTCGGGCTTTTGCTCATGACCTGAATCTGCCCATGACTTTTGAAGTCACTTTGGACACCGAAAATTTATTGACCGAAGCTGTTGATGCCATTATTGCTCAAGCTGGAGAAGATGAAACATTAACAAAATTGTTAATTGATTTCACAATGGAAAAAACCGATGATGATAAGTCATGGGATATATCTCGGGAAATTCTTCAAACTGGGAAACTGGTCTTGAATGAAAACAACCGAAATGAAATCACCCATTTTCAAGACAAATCCATCACTGAATTTGTTGAAATCAAAAAAAAATTAGCCGAAACCTGTAAAATTCTTGAAAAAGAAAGCATCGCTTTAGCTGAAGAAGCGTTGACAATTATTGATAAAAATGGAATCAATCTTAAATCCTTTTCAGCAGGACATTTCCCCAATCATTTAGTTGCCATTAAAGACGGAAAATACAATCCTAAAAATAAAACCTATCATGAATTTGATGATATAAAAATTAATAAAACAGCACAAGACAGAGCCGTAATAGAAAGTGTAATTCCTAATTTACTTCAGATTTTAGACAGTATTTATAAACTACACGATAAAATAAATTTCTACAAAGCATTCTTAAAAAACATTACTCCTTTATCATTACTAAATACGGTGAGTAATGAATTGGCCAAAATACAACAGGAGCAAAATGTCCTTTCAATAGCTGAGTTTAATGCCATCATTCACAGGGAAATTCAAAATCAGCCAGCGCCTTTTATATACGAGAGATTAGGAGAGCGCTATCGACATTTTTTCATAGATGAATTCCAGGATACTTCCGAAATGCAATGGCAAAACCTGATTCCGTTAATTGACAATGCACTTTCAGGTCAGGACGATTACGGAGTAAAAGGGACTTTGATGATAGTAGGAGATCCCAAACAATCTATTTACAGATGGCGTGGTGGTAAAGCAGAGCAGTTTATTGAATTAAGTAAGAATCAAAACCCGTTTAGCAATCCGGATAAAAGACTGGAACATTTAGACAAAAATTATCGTTCCTATTCACAGATAATTGAGTTTAACAATGATTTTTTTAAGTTAATTTCAAATGAATTTGAGCACCCAGATTACAAAGATTTGTATGAAAACCACAGCTATCAAAAAACGAATGATAAAAAAGGAGGGTATGTAAACATTTCATTTATCCCAAAACCAGAAAAAGGAGAAGAGGAATATGATACAAATCTAGATGAGGAAAGCAAGAGCAAAATAGATTTATATGTTGAAGCCACTTTGAGCACCATTCAAAAAACCCTTCAACAAGGTTTTCAATACAAAGATATTGTGGTACTTACTAGAAAACGAAGTCAAGGAATTGCCATTGCAAATTATTTAACAGAACAAGGAGTTCCACTTTTGTCTTCGGAGACTTTGATGATACAAAATGCCACCGAAGTACGATTGATTATTCATTTATTAAAATATTTAAAAAACAGCTCTGATTTAGAGTCTAAGGCGAATTTTCTTCAATACATAGCTCAAAACAGTCAAGACAAGCTTCCTGTTCATGATTTTATTGCACAAGGAATGGCTTTGCATAAAGAAACTGATTTTGAAAATTGGTTACTCGGCTTTGATGTTTCGCTTTCGTTTCAAAACATTCGAAAAAAATCATTGTATGAAGCGGTAGAAACTATAATTTCAAAGTTTCTCCAGCCATTTTCTTTTCTTTCGGGGAGTCCCGACGCTTCGGGAAGGGAGGGGAATGCCTATGTTCAGTATTTCTTAGACATTGTTTTGGAGCGCGATATTCGCAACCAAGCAGGAATTTCTGATTTCTTGAATTTTTGGGATAAAAATGCAGAGAAATTCAGTATTCCTTCACCAGAGGGAACCAATGCCGTTCGAATAATGACCATTCATAAATCAAAAGGTTTGGAGTTTCCAGTTGTTATTTTTCCTTTTGCCGAGGAAGATTACAATAGAAAACCAAAAGACAAACTCTGGTTGAATGCTGAGGAGGAGGATTTTGGTTTACCAAAAGTTTTAATTGATAATAGTAGTGCGGTAGAGGGATTTGGCGAAGCGGCAGCAGCGGTATACCATCAAAAAAAACAGGAAGAATTGTTAGATAATATTAATGTTTTGTATGTGGCTTTAACTCGTGCAGAGGAACAGTTGTATGTGATTTCAAATATGAATCTATCTAGTAAAGGCGAAATTCCAAAGAATAATATGTCTAGCTTTTTCATTAATTATCTAGATCATAAAATTGGTTTTGATGAGCAAAAATTAGAATATGAATTGGGTGAACCAGCAAAGTTGTCCTTGGTAAAGCAACATGTTGATACTTCAAAAACAATTCCCATTGTTTCAGAAATTTTGAATCCAAAGAACATTAAAATTGCACAACGCGAATCTATAATGTGGGGAACGCAGCAACAAGAAGCCATTGAATACGGTAATTTAATTCATGAAATTTTATCCTTTGTAAAAACAAAAAAGGATGTTTCTATAGCCATTACAAAAGCGTTAGAAAATGGTTTAATATCATTTTTACAACAAGAAACGGTTTTGGCTACCATTCAAGAAATTGTGAATCATCCTGAATTAGAAATTTGTTTTTCAGAGGGGAATGAGGTTTTAAATGAGCAAACCATCATTCAAAAGCAAGGAAAATCTATAAAACCAGACCGTATGGTGATTACTCCAAATAAAGAAGTGCAATTGATAGACTATAAAACGGGTACTCCTAATATAAAGTACCAACAACAATTAGAAGATTATCAATCGGCAATAGAGTTGATGGGTTATAAAGTGATAAAAAAAGCACTTATTTATATCGGAAAAGGAATCGAAGTAGTAAATTTGTAGCTCAAAAATGAATAATTCGCAAAAAATAGAACTTTTAATAATTAGTTTATGTACGGAAAAATAAAAGAACATCTTCAAGCTGAATTGCAAACCATAGAAGATAACGGGATTTTTAAGAAAGAAAGAATAATAACCTCACCACAAGGTGCTGAAATTAAAATAGCAACTGGAGAAACGGTGCTTAATTTTTGTGCAAACAATTATTTAGGATTATCATCTCATCCCGAAGTAGTTCAGGCCGCAAAAGATGCACTTGATACGCATGGTTTTGGGATGTCATCTGTTCGTTTTATATGTGGTACACAAGACATACATAAAACATTAGAGAGAAAAATTTCTGAGTTTTACGGTTTAGAGGATACTATATTGTATGCAGCTGCTTTTGATGCTAACGGCGGTGTTTTTGAACCTTTATTAGGTGAAAATGACGCCATAATTTCAGACAGTTTAAATCACGCTTCTATTATAGATGGTGTGCGTTTGTGTAAAGCAGCTCGTTACCGTTACGAAAACTCAAATATGGAGGATTTAGAACAGCAACTGATAAAAGCTACTGAGGCGGGAACCCGATTCAAGTTAATTGTTACTGATGGAGTTTTTTCAATGGACGGATTAGTTGCGCCATTAGATAAAATTTGTGATCTAGCGGATAAGTATGATGCTATGGTTATGGTAGATGAATGTCATGCAGCAGGTTTTATTGGGGCAACCGGAAAAGGAACACCCGAAACAAAAGGAGTAATGGGTAGGGTTGATATTATTACAGGAACTCTAGGAAAAGCACTAGGAGGTGCAATGGGTGGTTACACTACAGCCAAAAAAGAAATTATAGAAATCTTACGTCAACGTTCAAGACCGTACTTGTTTTCTAATTCACTTGCTCCATCAATTGTTGGGGCATCAATAAAGGTTTTTGAACTATTAGAAAAAGACACCACTTTACGTGACAAACTAGAATGGAATACAAATTATTTCAAAAACGGGATGAAAAAAGCTGGTTTTGACATTATAGACGGTGATTCAGCAATTGTACCTGTGATGCTGTACGATGCAAAGTTATCTCAAGCCATGGCCGATGAATTATTAAAGAAAGGGATATACGTTATTGGTTTCTTTTTTCCGGTTGTTCCAAAAGATAAAGCAAGAATTAGAGTGCAACTCTCTGCTGCACATACTCAAGCGCATTTAGACAAGGCAATTCAAGCATTTGTTGAGGTTGGAACAATGCTAAATATTATATAATTACTATATTGGGATTATATAATTCTCACATTGAGCTGAGAAATCGATTTTTTTTAACATTTCATTTTGTAGTTTAAAATTTACGTGCTACTTTTGTTCATAATTAACTAAATGTAATTAAAAAATTTAAGTATGAAACATCTTAACAAAATTTTTGTTGCTGCGATGATGGTGGTGGGATTTACGTCTCAAGCACAAGATAGCAACAATCCTATTGCAATATCTTTCGGAGTAAATGCAATAGATACTAAAACAAGTGCAGGAGGAGGAAAAGGATGGGCTGATCGTCATTTCTCTCAACCATTTGCAGTAAAAGACAACTGGAATATTTTACCATCAGTATCGTACATTAGCGTATCGAAATATGTTGGAGATAATTTCTCTGTAGGTCTTTCAGGATCTGTAAACAAAATTGACAAATACGTAAACTTTAATCCAAAATCTCCAGGTAGAGATTCTCGTGGGTATGTAGTAAGCAATCCTGGAGATTTAATGTATTATGGAATTGATGCTACTATTAAATATAGCTTCATGAACATGATCAAGTCTAAAGTTATTGATCCTTCTCTTTCTGTAGGTGGTGGATACACTTTCTTAGGAGATAGTAGCTACGGAACTTTAAATCCTGGTGCAGGTTTAACTTTCTGGTTCACTGAGAATGTAGGTGTTGAATTAGCAACAAGATACAAAAAATCTTTTGGAGATAGAGAAGATGCAAATGGTACTCCAGATGCTCCATCTCATTTCCAACATTCTGCTGGTGTCATCTTCAAATTTGGAGGTAAAGATACTGATGGAGACGGAATCTACGATAAAGATGACGCTTGTCCAGATGTTGCTGGTTTAAAGCAATTCAACGGATGTCCTGATACTGACGGAGACGGAATCCAAGATAGCGCTGACTCTTGTCCAGACGTTGCAGGTTTAGCAGCTTTAAATGGTTGTCCTGATGCTGATGGAGATGGTATCGCTGATAAAGATGATGCTTGTCCTAATGAAGCTGGTCTAGTTGCATTAAAAGGATGTCCTGATACTGACGGAGACGGAGTAGCTGATAAAAATGACAAATGTCCTACTGTAGCAGGTCCTAAAGATAACGCAGGTTGTCCTTGGCCAGATACTGATGGAGACGGTGTATTAGACAAAGATGACAAATGTCCTTCTGTAAAAGGAACTGTTGCTAACCAAGGTTGTCCTGAAGTTTCTGAAGAAGTGATGAAAACTTTAAATAACTACGGTAAAGTAATCTTATTTGATTCAGGTAAATCTACTTTCCAACAAGGTACTTATACAGTATTACAATCAATTACTTCTATCTTGAAAGAGTATCCTAATTCTAATTTCCAAATTGAAGGTCACACTGATAGCGACGGAAGTAATGAATTAAACCAATCTTTATCTGAAAACAGAGCAGCAGCTGTTAAAAACTATTTAGTTGAAAACGGAATTGCTACTGAGAGATTAAAATCTACAGGTTTTGGAGAAACTAAACCAATTGCACCTAACAAAACTGCAAAAGGTAAAGCTGAAAACAGAAGAGTTGAGATTTCTTTGATCAAAGAATAATTTCCTCAAAATATTTATAGAAAACGCCTCGATTTATCGGGGCGTTTTTTTTATTTTTATAAAATGACAAACATTACTTTTTTAGATAAAATAGCTACAGTTTTAATAGAAAAATACGCAACTAGTTTTTCGGATACAATTATAGTGTTACCTAATAAACGAGCTAAAATATTTCTTATTGAAGCTCTAAAACGTCAGGTGACTACAAATGTTTTTTCTCCAGACATTATCAGTATTGAGGATTTTATTCAAGACATTGCAGGTATTCGTACTATTGATCCTATTGAGTTGTTATTTGAATTTTATGAAGTATACTTGTCAGTTACTGATAAAACAAACCAACAGAGCTTTGAGTTATTTGCCAACTGGGCCAAAACTTTATTGCAAGATTTTAATGAAATTGATCGGTATTTACTTGATCCAGCACATGTATTGTCCTATTTGAAAGATATTGAAGACATCAAAAAATGGGGTATTGAAGTGGAGAATAAAACGACTTTATTAGAAAAATATATTGATTTCTGGAAGTTATTACCTCATTATTACAAATCGCTATATGCACATTTATTGACTAAAGGGATTGGTTATCAAGGATTAATTTATAGAGAAGCAGTACTTAATTTAATTCATTTTTCAGAAAGTGTTCAAAATAAAAAGTATCTTTTTGCAGGGTTTAATGCATTAAATGCTGCCGAAGAAAAAATAATTCAACATCTCATTGCAAGTGAACAAGCTGAAATTTTTTGGGATGTAGATCAAACTTTTCTCAATGACCCGTATCATGATGCAGGACTTTTTGTGAGAAGATTTAAAGAAAATTGGAAACATTATAAGGTAAATCCTTTTGAATGGATAGTTGATGATTTTTCGCAAACCAAAAACATAAAGGTTATTGGTACGCCCAAAACAATAGGTCAAGCAAAAATAGCAGGAAGTATAATTGAAAATGTCATCCTTGAATCTAATACGTTAGGAATTGATGGTCAGCTTGATAAAGTTGCAGTTGTATTGGGAGATGAAAATCTCTTGGTTCCACTTTTATATTCGTTACCATCAAGTGTTGGCGCTTTAAATATTACAATGGGTTATTCCAGCAAGAATAATCCAGCTCAAATATTGATAAGTAAATTATTTAAAATGCATACTAATGCACTTTCAAGAAATGCTAAAAGCTACGTTTTATATTATAAAGATGTTTTGGATATTTTGACACATCCTTTAGTAGAACCGTATGCAAATACAAGTGCGCTCGTAAAAATCATCAATCAAAATAATTATACGTTTATCACCCATCATAAATTGATGGAGTTGCAAGTTGAGCCTAGTGAATTGTTTCTGTTATTATTTCAAAAATGGGAAAACGGATCGATTCCTGTTTTAGAAACAATTTCTAAATTATTGCAAACCATTAAAGATAATTTAAGCAACGATAATGAGGAAGAAAAAATCACGAAGGCCTTTGTTTTCGCTATTTTTAAAGTGATCAATAAACTCATTAACTACTATTCTAAACACGAACATATTGATAAAATAGAAACGCTATATTCTATTTATAAGCAGGTTATTGATCTTGCGGAAGTATCGTTTGAGGGAGAACCACTAAATGGTTTGCAGATTATGGGTGTGTTAGAAAGTAGGGTTTTGGATTTTGATACAGTCATTGTCACCTCTATGAATGAAGGTAAATTCCCTGCTGGTAAATCTCAAAATTCCTTTATTCCTTATGATGTGAAAAGAGAGTTAGGTTTGCCAACTTTTAAGGAGAAAGACGCCATTTATACCTATCATTTTTATCATTTGTTGCAGCGTGCCAAGACTATTTACTTGGTGTATAACACCGAAAGTGAAGGTTTGGATGCAGGTGAAAAAAGTAGATTTATAACACAACTGGAAGTAGAAAAGCAAAACAATCACACGATTACTCATGAAATTTACAATGCCGTTTTACCCGATACGGCGTACCAACCTATTGTAATTTCTAAGTCGGATAGTGTGATGTTACGATTGAAAGAAATTGCAGAAAAAGGATTTTCACCCTCTGCTTTGACCAGTTATATCCGGAATCCGATACAGTTTTATTTCCAAAAGATCCTACGTATTAGCGAAGTGGAAGAGGTGGAAGAAAATATTGCCTTGAATACGCTGGGAACCATTATTCATGAGACCCTGCGTGTTTTATACGAACCATTTATTAATAAATTTATTTCAGAAACTGATATTCAAAATTGTTTTAAACAAATAGACGATGAGGTTCTAAAACAATTTAAATTAGTGTACAAGGAAGGCGAAATCAAAAAAGGAAAGAATTTATTAGCCTTTGAAGTAGCCAAACGTAATGTTTCTAATTTCTTGAAAGTAGAATTAGAAAGTATCAAAAATGGAGATGCCATCAAAATTATTGCTTTAGAACAAACTTTTGAGCGCATTTTGAATCATCCGAATTTGCCTTTTCCAGTCCTTATTAAAGGAAATGTAGACCGTATAGAGGAGCGCAATGGAAACATCCGAATCATCGATTACAAAACAGGAAAAGTGGAAAAAGCTAATGTGACTTTGAAATCTTGGAACGGACTTATTGAAGATATTAAAAGCGATAAAATTATTCAGGTGCTTGCCTATGCTTTTATGTACGAAACCGAAGCAAAAGGGAAAACCATCGAAGCAGGTATCATCTCATTTAAAAATCTAAAAGCAGGTTTTTTACCGTTTAATTTTAAAGTAGATAAAACTGTTAATAGCAGTATCACCGATGATATTTTAAGGAATTATCTGGAACAACTGGTACTTTTACTAAGTGAAATTTTGGATGAGAATACGCCTTTCAAAGAAAAAATAATTTAATTCAGCAACTATCAGAAAACTACATAATAGTTACGAGTTTTACAAAAGCACTTTAGCCATAAACATTGCTATAAGCGCTTTGGCAGGTGTTTTTGGAGGTTTTGAAACCTTTAAATATGTCCTTTTGTTTTTCGGTTTTTTCATTAGTCTTTTGATTAAAGAGGTGAATGCTAAAAACGAATACTTGTTTTATTACAACAACGGTATTTCAAAAATTCAGTTGATTGTTTATGGCTTCCTCATTAATTTTTTCTTTTCGATGATCTTCATTCTTGTTGTGAATCTTATATTGAATTTCCTATGACAACAAGTATTTTAGAAGTAGATAGCGTGCAAAAACAATACGAAGGAAAAATTATTCTTTCGGATGTGTATTTGAAATGTGAAACGGGTTCTGTTCTCGGGATTTTAGGTCGAAATGGTTCTGGTAAATCTACATTATTGAAGATTATTTTCGGGATAGAACCAGCTGATTTTAAGTTTGTTCGGGTTGGTGGAAAAGTGCTGTCAAAAACAAGTGAGCTGTTAAAGGAAATCAGCTATTTACCGCAGGATTCTTTTATTCCAAATTCTTTTTCCATTTATAAAACCATTCAATTGTGCATTGCCAAAGCGAAAGTAAAAGAATTTTGTGCAGATGCCATCATACAGTCTATGTTGGGTAAAAAAATCAAACATTTATCTGGTGGGGAATTGCGGTATCTAGAAATTAAATTAATCCTGAACAATGATTCAAAATTTGTACTTCTTGATGAGCCTTACAACGGCTTGTCACCTATTATGATTGAAAACATAAATGCGTTAATCACAACAATGTCTGATGTAAAAGGTATTTTGATCACCGATCATAATTATGGAAATGTGATTCAAATTTCTACCAAACTGGCGTTAATGAAAGATGGGAAAATGCATCATTTAAAAGATAAAAACGAACTCATCGAAAAAGGTTATTTAAGATTTGGAATGCTCTAAATACTTTTAAAAAAAGACAATAGAACAGCTAATAATTCGTCTTGATTTTCTAGATGGCTCATGTGTCCATCAGGAAAAGTGATAAGTTGTACCTCAGTATTTTCTATTTGTTCCTTGGTTTCCTCATAATTCAAAACAGGATCTTTTTCTCCTAAAATTAAAAGTTTCGGAAAAGGCGTAAGGTGCAGCAAAACTTCTCGATCTTGCCTGATTTTCATTCCCTCTAGTGAGGCAACAATTCCTTGCAAGGGCGTTTGCAGTGCTTCTTTTTTAACGTTTTCAATCGTAGTAGCCAATCGCTCTCTGTTATTTTCACTAAATAAATTACCAATCGAAAGCGAAATGAAATTTACAGATGATTGTTTCACGGCTTTAATAGCGCGGTCCCGATTTTTTTTTCGTTCGGCACTGTCAGCCCTTGCGCTTGAGTTGAGTAAAACCAATCCTTTGATGGTATCGGGATACAATTCAGCGAAAGCCAAAGCCACGTAACCTCCCATAGAATGCCCTACAAAAATAGCTTTGCGAATGCGTAATTCTGATAAAACGGCATGAACTACATCTGCATTATCCTCCATGGTGTGCACATAACCCAAACATTCTGTGGCGCCATGACCTAACAAGTCAATGGTAATGACACGGTTTTTTTGTGTCAACTCAGGGATAAAATGATTCCACATTTTTTTATTTTCCAAAAAACCGTGTAGTAAAACAATTGCAATTCCTTTTCCAGTATCGGTATAGGAAATAGTGGTGTTTTTAAAGAGGATTTGTTTCAATTTTGTAATGTTTGTGCAAAGCTAAAGCTTTAATTTTTTTCAAAACATATTAGCCATTTAAGTTTTAAATTTTTTTGGATGAATCAAACTAAAAGTGTCATCTTAAATGTCAATACAAATAAAAAAGGATTTTAACCATATAAGAAATATAAGGTCATCTAAGTAATTTACAAATTAATTTGTATTAAAAATAGTATATTTGAGAAAAACTACTTGGAAAAATGAATAGACTTGTTATAATTGGAAACGGATTTGATTTAGCTCATGGTTTACCGACTTCTTACAAAGATTTTATAGTTGATTATTGGATCAATGTTTTGAAAGAGCTTCATGATAATCATTCATATGGTGATAGTTTATTTGTTTCAAATATTTCACGCATTATGAATAATCCTGATGCAAAGTTGGATTGGCAAAAAAGTGTTTATGATTTTGAAACATTGAAGTATTTTATTTCAAGGTATGAAAGATACTGTACTCTGGAATTTACCAATAATTTTTTTTTAAATATCAATAATCAGATTAATATTGAAAATTGGGTTGATATTGAAAATGAATATTACAAAAAGTTAAAAATAATTGTAAAATTATCTTCT
>NZ_QKNZ01000102.1:0-10552 GCF_014156605.1 Flavobacterium sp. SOK18b | reverse complement strand
AGTTTAAACTGTAACTCGCTATTGAATGTAATTTCGGTAGATATTTATAGGATGTTGATGGCTATTTTGTCTGTTTAAGAAAATTAAAACTGCGTTTATATAAGTTAATGATGGGTTATTTACAGGTAATCTACTTTCTCACTATGGTTTAATTAGGGATGGTATAAAGCACAAAAAAAGCCCAAAAGTATTACGATACTATTGGGCTTTTTTTATTTCAGGAGTATAAACTTATATAAATCAAAAGAGCAGATTATTACAACTTTTTAATAAAAGTAAAAGGGAAACTGTCATTAACACAGTTTCCCTTTTGAACTTATTGTTTAGGATTTAAAGCATCACTTATGCGATAAATTAAATCTTGAATATGGTATTTACTTATTTTGTCCGTCATTTTTAAAGATGACATTTTTAATTCATTTTTCAGTGCAATTAATTGACCTCTTGCAATAGATGGTAAATCAGTTTGCGCTAAGTTTACTCTTCTTGAATTAAATCCGTAAGTAACTCCCACAGGTACAGATCGTACCGTTGTAGTACCAGGTTTTAAAAGTTCAATCATTTTATCTACATAAATTTTTTGAATATTTCTTCTAAATATATCAATAGAGCTACTTGTTTTAAGTTCAGAGAAAATTCCTTTATTCAAGTCAGATAATAATTCGTCTACACTGTAGTTGTCTTTACTTGCTGTAGCACTTTCCATTAGTCTTACCATACGATCTCCTGTCATTAAGCTTGACAACGTAGCATCTTGCATTGATTTAATTGCTTCAACACCACTATCAGGATTGATTTTAGAAAGTACATTTTGATCTAATAGCCATTTTGGAGTGGTGAATAACTGAGTATTTAGAAAAGATACTGCATCTTTTTGAATACTCTTAGGAACTACTTGAAATTGATTTCCTGACATATCATAGGTTTTAGGGTTGTCATAAATACCCCCCACGTTTTTAGTAACGTGTCCCATGTATCTTCTAAATTGTCCAGTAAGTGCTACGTAAAGTTCATCTAATTCAGCATAGCTTTCTCCATCTTCTTTGGACCATTCTATTAAGTTTGGTAAAATTCTTTTTAAGTTTTTAATACCATATTCAGATGCTCTCATAGCATTGTCTCCAATGTCTTCTGTTTGATATCTTGGATCATAAGGACTTGATTCAGTTCCAAACCATAAACGATTGTTTTTGTAGGCTTCTTTAGTCATATCGTTCAAAACTGTTTTTTCTTGTGCTTCAGTTTTGTTGTCTTCAAAATATGAATAACCCCATTTTATTGCCCATTTATCATAATCACCAATTCTAGGGAACAAATGTTTTACACCATCTTCTGGTTGCGCAACGTAATTAAAACGAGCATAATCCATTATAGATGATGTGTGACCATTTTTTTCTTGGTAAGCTGCATCTCTTAATTTTTCAACAGGAGTTGCGGAGCTAGCTCCCATATTGTGACGTAATCCTAAAGTATGACCTACTTCATGCGAAGACACAAAACGGATTAATTCGCCCATTAATTTGTCATCAAATTTCTTTGCTCTTGCTGCAGGATCTACCGCTGCCGTTTGTATTAAGTACCAGTTACGCAATAAACTCATGATATTATGGTACCAACCAATGTGGCTTTCTAGAATTTCTCCACTTCTAGGATCATGAACATTAGGTCCGTAAGCATTTTGGATGTCGGCTGCAAAATAGCGAAGTACTGAAAAACGGGCATCTTCTAAGCTCATTGTTGGGTCATTCTCTGGCCAATATTCGCCACGAATTGCATTTTTCCATCCAGCAGCTTCAAAAGCTACTTGCCAGTCATCAATACCTTGTTTGATGAATTTTTTCCATTTTTCAGGAGTTGCAGGATCAATGTAATATACTATAGGTTTTAATGGCTCAATTAATTCTCCATTTTTTTGTTTTTGAGCATCTTCTGGAGATTTTGGTTCTAAACGCCATCTTACAGCAAATACTTTATTTTCTGATTTTTGAGATTCTTCCTCAAAAACACTGTATTCATTTGCAAAATAACCTACACGAGCATCAAAAACTCTTTTACGCATGGGTTTTTTTGGTAATAAAAGCATAGATGTATTCATCTCGACAGTTACTACACCTGCATCAAGTGCTGATGGAAGGTTTACACCAATTTGTGGAGTAGGAGTTAGGTTAATTCTAGGCGGTACCGTTGTAAATGTTTTAACAGTTCTAATCTCTGTATTTATTGGAAAACTACTTATCTTAGAGATATAAGATCTGTCTTTTTGAAAAGCTTGAATGTTTAACAATTGTTTCTTGATGGGATCAAGTGAAAAGGTTTGAACATCTCCATCAAAAGTTGAAGTTAAATCAAGTACATATCCTGTAATTTTTCCAGCTTCATCCTTTTTGTACGCAAGTACGTCAAAGTTCCCAATTATAGGATCAGATGTAGAATTTTTTACGGCTTGTGCCATTGGTTTATCTTCATCTGGTGACATAATTACGTAGGTAATTGATCGTAAAAGAATGTTGTTGTTCATTCCTTTTTCAAAACGAACTACTTGTCTGTTGATTTCTTCACCACCAAAAATTCCTCCACCCGCAGGTGTTTTAGAATATCTAGTAATTGTCATAATTTCGCTACCAAGTAAGCTGTCCGGAATTTCGAATAAGTACTTGTTATCTGTTTTATGAACATCAATTAATCCTTTTTGGGTTACAGCTGTTGAGTCTATAACTTTTTTATAAGGTTTAGGTTCTTTTTTAGTGTCGCTCGGCTTGGGTTCAACCTTTGCAACAACCGTTTTGTCATTTTTTTTCTTTTTTTTGCTCTGAGCAAATGACGCAGGAGCAGCAAAAAGTGCGATACACGCAATAATTAGGGTTAGTTTGTTTTTGAGCATGTAATTCTACATATTATAGTTAATAATTAGTTTTGTGTAAATAAATAGAGCGCATTCGTATTTATTCATCTTTAATTTCCAAATCTATTGATATATTTTTAATAATGAACTCTTAAAATTTCCAAACTATAATAATTAACATAAATTAACATTCGTTTGATTTTTGAAACTTTATTATTTTTCGAGAGTCATTTTATTACGTAGTCATTTAATTCTCATTACTTTTGTTTTGAGTGAGAAATAGTGGCGATTTTACTTAAAATCACTACAACAAACCCAAACCGTTATACAAGAAGTTTACTGAATACTAATGAGAAAAATTAAATACAAAAAGGGCAAGAAATTAGTGCCGTATCATCTTGAATATACCGGTATTCACAAGGACATGCAGTCTGAGATGCAATTGTTTGTTTATAATGATATTGATTTTACAGAGTACACTGATTTTAAAGTAGAACAACTAAATCAGTTAATTGATGTTTCTAAAATAAACTGGCTCAACATTCACGGACTTAATAATGTAGATTGGTTGCAAGCCATAGGAAAACATTTTAATATTGATAATTTTATTTTATCAGATGTTTTAAACACGGTACGAAGAACAAAATTTGAAGAATCACATGATTTTTTATTCTTCAATATTAAATCGCTTTTACCTCTTGAGAATTCAGAGAACATTAGTATTGAACAAATTAGTTTTTTGTTAAAAGATGGAATTCTAATTTCGTTTCAGGAAAAAAGAAGTGATTTTTTTTCACACATTAGAGAAAGGATTAGAACCCATTCAGGTCTTGTACGCGTAAAAGGTCCTGATTACTTATTGTATATATTGCTAGACGCCATTATTGAAAATTTTTACATTACACTAGAAAGCGAAGAGGATAAAGTAGAAGAGCTTATAAATCTAACTAAAGAAAATCCCGATCCTATAATTTTAGAGCGAATAGAGAAGCACCGTGACAACTTGAATGTCTTAAAACGCGCTATTATTCCTCTTCGAGATTCCTTGTACGATATTAAAAGCATAAAAGATGATTCTATTTTTAATGTAGTTGAGGCGGATACTTTTAGTTTTTTTGCTCGTTTACATCAAAAGTGCTTAGAACTTTTAGAGCAAATTGATTCGGATATGGACTCATTGGAGAGTGCTTCTAATTTCTTTTTTTCGGCTCAAACGCATAAGATGAACGAAATCATGAAAACGCTCACTATTGTTTCGGCCATATTTATACCGCTTACATTTATTGTAGGCGTATATGGAATGAATTTTGAAAATCTACCAGAATTAAAGTACAAATACGGCTATCAAACCGTAATGGGTTTCATGTTTTTAATAGTAATTGGAATGATTATTTATTTCAAAAAAAGACGTTGGTTTTAATACTGTTTAATAACTTTAGTTTTCCTTTTGATAATTAAAAAAATAAAAAATGAACAAAGCAATATATATCGCAACCAGCGAGCAAAATAGCGGAAAATCGATTGTTACTCTTGGACTTATGAGCATGCTTATAGGGAAAACAGCCAAAGTAGGTTATTTTAGACCTATTATTGAGGATATCGAGGAAGGAGGCTTTGATAATCATATTGAAACCGTATTAGGACATTTTGGACTTGATATCGCCTTTGAGGATGCCTTTGCAATTACCAAAAGTAAATTAATCAAGAAAAAAAATAAAGGAAAAATAGGGGAGGTCCTAGATTTAATAATCGAAAAATATAAAAAACTAGAAGAACGTTTTGATTTTATACTAGTAGAAGGAACGGGGTTTAGTGGTGAAGGAACCGTTATTGAGCTCGATATGAATGTGCTCATTGCCAAAAATTTAGGAATTCCCACAATAATTGTAGGATCTGGAGTAGGGAAAACTCTCGAGGAATTATTAGACAGTTTATACTTAGCTTATGATTCATTCAAAGTGAAGGATGTTGAAGTCCTTGCCGTAATTGCCAATAAAGTACAACCAGAAAACATAACATTAGTTACCAATGGATTATTAAAAACCTTGCCAGATACTGTGATGGTGAGTAGTATTCCTATGATTCATCATTTAAATAATCCTACGGTGCAAGAAATTGTCAAAGAGCTGGGGGCAAAAGTACTTTTTGGAGAGGCTCACTTGAACAATCAAACAGGAAACTTTAGTGTAGGTGCCATGCAATTAAGAAATTATTTGTTACACCTAAAAGAGAATAGCCTTGTTATTACTCCAGGAGACAGAGCCGATATAATCCTAGGGGCTTTACAAGCAAATGAATCGGTCAACTATCCTACAATCTCCGGTATTGTATTAACTGGAAACATTCTGCCGGAAATAAGTATTTTAAAGTTAATTGAAGGACTTTCAACCGTAGTGCCGATCATTGCCGTAGAAGAAGGAACTTATTATATTACGAACAAAATTGGCGGTATCAAATCTAAAATTTATGCCAACAACAAACAGAAAATTGAAATTTCTATCGCTACTTTCGAGAAGTATATGGATGTTGATACGTTATCCGAAAAACTAATTACGTTTGAAGCTGATGGAATGACTCCTAAAATGTTTCAATATAACTTAGTAAAAAGAGCCAGACAACACCGCAAACATATTGTATTGCCCGAAGGCAATGATGATCGAATCTTGGCTGCAGCTTCTCGTTTATTAGAAATGGATGTAGTTGATATTTCTATTATTGGCAACAAAAAACAAATAGAAAATAAAGTTGTTGAGTTGGGTCTAAATTTCGATTTTTCGAAAATTAAAATAATTAATCCCATTGAATCAAAACATTATGACGATTATGTGAATACCTATTTTGAGTTGCGAAAAGCCAAAAACGTAACACTTGGTATGGCTAAAGATTTGATGGAAGATGTTTCGTATTTTGGCACCATGATGGTGTACAAAGGTCACGCTGACGGAATGGTTTCAGGAGCAGCGCATACTACACAGCATACAATTTTGCCAGCCTTACAGTTTATTAAAACAAAGCCGAATTCCTCAGTGGTTTCTTCTGTTTTTTTTATGTGTTTAGAGGATCGCGTCTCCGTTTTTGGGGATTGTGCCATCAATCCTAATCCTACTGCAGAGCAACTCGCTGAAATAGCCATCTCTTCTGCCGATTCAAGTTTGGCTTTTGGAATTGAACCCAAAATTGCCATGCTTTCTTATTCTTCCGGATCTTCAGGTAAAGGGGATGAAGTGGATAAGGTTCGAGCCGCTACCGAAATTGTTCGCCAAAAACGTCCTGATTTAAAAATTGAAGGACCTATACAATATGATGCCGCTGTGGATATGACCGTTGGGAAAAGTAAATTACCAAATTCTGAAGTAGCAGGTCAAGCCAGTGTGCTTATATTTCCTGATTTAAATACTGGAAATAACACGTATAAAGCAGTTCAAAGAGAAACAGGAGCGCTCGCCATTGGTCCGATGTTACAAGGATTGAATAAACCGGTAAATGATTTAAGTAGGGGTTGTACCATTGATGATATCATAAATACAGTTGTAATTACAGCAATTCAAGCACAAGGATTGTAACTTTTAATCTTTTAATAAAATTTGAATGAAAACAGTTATCATAAACTCAGGGAGTTCCTCTATAAAATACCAAATGATTAACATGCCAGCAAACGAGGTTATTTGCTCAGGGATGATTGATAGAATAGGTCTTGAAACTTCCAATTTAACATACGTAACTAATACCACTAAATTAGAAGAGACAATTTCAATTCCCAATCATAAAATAGGCTTAGAGAAAATTGCTCAGCTTTTAATGAATCCAACTATTGGTGTTATTCAAAGTACTGATGAAGTTAAAGCGGTAGGACATCGTGTGGTACATGGCGGGAATGATTTTTCGAATACCGTACTTATTAATGAGGCTGTTAAAGATAAAATAAGACAACTATTTGAGTTGGCTCCTTTACACAATCCTGCTAATCTTGAAGGAATAATTGTTGCCGAAGAAATTTTTACAGCAGCACAACAAGTAGCTGTTTTTGACACGGCTTTTCATCAAAGTATTCCCGTAGTGGCGCATCAATATGCCATTCCAAAGTATCTTTTGACCGAAAATAAAATTAGAGTATACGGTTTTCACGGCACGAGTCATAAATATGTTTCGGAGAACGCCATTCAGTATTTGAAACAAAATTCGCTTATCTCTAGTTCTAAAATTATAACTATTCATTTAGGCAATGGATGTAGCATGACGGCAATAAAAGAAGGAAAAAGTATGGATCATACTTTAGGTTTTGGTCCCATGAATGGATTGATTATGGGTACCCGAAGTGGGGATGTGGATCAATCTGTGATTTTTTACTTGGTTAACACTTTAGGCTATTCACTAGATTCTGTAAATACCATGCTACAAAAACAAAGTGGCATGTTAGGTCTTACGGGTTACAGTGATTTAAGGGATATTGAAGCCAATGCTGAAAACGGAAATGTTGATTGCCAATTGGCTTTGGCCATGAATGCCTACCGTATCAAGAAATACATAGGTTCTTATGCAGCTGTTTTAAACGGATTAGATGCTATTGTTTTTACTGCAGGAATAGGTGAGAATTCATCATATATCCGGAAGTTAGTGTGCACCGATATGGAGTATTTCGGAATTGTATTGGATGCATCCAAAAATGAAATTCGATCCAAAGAAATTCGCGAAATTAATGCCGCTGATTCACCAACAAAAATTTTAGTGGTTCCTACAAATGAAGAAGTAGAAATTGCCAAACAAGTATTTGAATTGCTGACTTGTTAAAAAAATAAAATATGAAAAAATTTATAATTATTACTTTGCTACTCTTTTTCCATTTTGGCTACGCTCAAAGCATTCAATCACCATCGGGAGAAATAGCCGTAAATTTTAAGCTAGCTCCTAATGGTCAACCCAGTTATTCTATAAATTACAAAAATAAGCCGGCGGTTTTAGAAAGTGCTTTAGGGATCAAATTAAAGGATAAATCAGCTTTAGATGCTAATTTTGAAATTTTGGATTCAAAAACTTCCAGTTTCAATGAATCTTGGAAGCCCGTTTTAGGGGAACAATCGAGTATTAAAAATCACTATAATGAACTTACTGTTTCGCTCCTTAATAAGGAAACGAAGGTAAAAATGAATATCATTTTCCGAGTTTTTGACGAAGGGGTAGCTTTTAGATATGATTTCCCAAAACAAGCGGAGCTGAATTATTTCATCATTTCTGATGAGGTTACCCAATTTAATCTTGCCGAAAACAATAAAGTTTTTTGGATTCCAGGTGATTTCGATAGTAATGAATACGAATACAACGAAACGAAATTTTCAGAAATTGATAATTCCAAAATCAATATGAACAACGGTATTGGAGTAAAATCCATTCCAGGGAAATTTATGGTTCAAACACCTTTGATGATGAAAGCACCATCGGGTTTGTATCTCAATATTTTTGAAGCAGCGGTTGTCAATTATCCAGTCATGCATTTGAATGCTGATGTGACAAATTATAAATTAAAAGCCGAATTAGTTCCAAATGCCATTGGTGACAAAGCCTACTTGCAAACGCCTTGTGTATCGCCTTGGAGAACCATCATGATTAGCGATGACGCTAGAGATATTGTTGGATCAAAGATGATTTTAAACCTCAATGAACCTTCAAAAATTGAGGATACTTCTTGGATAAAACCCATGAAATATGTTGGAATTTGGTGGGAAATGCACGTAGGGAAATCAACTTGGGATTATGCAGGTTCTCAAAATGCCACTAATTTTGCCGATGCACCAAAAGCCTCGGGGAAGCACGGAGCCACTACTGAAAATACGAAACGCTACATTGATTTTGCTGCTAAAAACGGTTTTGATGGTGTGCTTGTCGAAGGTTGGAATGTAGGTTGGGAAGACTGGAATGGCAACTGGAAAGAGGAAGTTTTTGATTTTACTACGCCGTATCCGGATTTTGATATTGCAGCGCTTTCGGCTTACGCCAAAGAAAAAAACGTCAAAATGATCATGCATCATGAAACATCGGGTTCTGTTAGTAATTATGAAAGACACTTGGATCGCGCTTTTGATTTGATGAAAAAATACGATTATCCAGCAGTAAAATCGGGGTATGTGGGTAAAATTATTCCACGTGGAGAATTTCATGACGGGCAATCCATGGTAAACCATTTTAATTTCGTTGCAAAGCGCGCTGCCGATTATAAGATTATGATTAACTCTCATGAATCGTCAAGACCAACTGGTTTTGGAAGAACGTATCCAAATTATATTGCTGCCGAAGCGGCTCGTGGAAATGAATTCAATGCGTGGAGTGTGGGAAATCCTCCTATGCATGAAACGATTTTACCTTTTACAAGACTTTTGGGTGGACCTATGGATTATACGCCAGGAATATTCGAAATCAAGATGAGTTATTACGATAAAAATAAATCAGAGCAAGTTCATACCACTTTAGCCAAGCAACTGGCTTTGTACGTAACGATGTATTCTCCCTTGCAAATGGCAGCCGACTTGCTAGAGAATTATGAGAAATACCCGGATGCTTTTCAGTTTATCAAAGACGTTGAAACAGATTGGGATGAAAGTAAATACTTAGAAGCAGAACCTGGAGATTACTTGACAGTTGCCCGAAAAACAAAAGGAAAAGAAACGTGGTTTTTAGGAGCCATCACAGATGAAAATGCAAGAACTTCAGAAGTGAAATTGGATTTTCTTACTCCAAGTAAAAAATACAAAGCAATTGTATATGCCGATGCAGCGAATGCAGACTGGAAAAACAATCCAATTGCCTATCAAATAAAAACAATGACGGTCACTAGTAAATCAAAACTAAAATTAATCTTGGCAGCGGGCGGAGGTACAGCTGTTAGTTTTGAGCCATTAGAAAAATAGTTGCAACAGATGCGATCAAATAATGGAATTAGTTACTAGTTAATTGCAATCTTGCCATTTATTTCAATGAAAGACTATTTTATTTTACGATTCAAAATGTTGAACAGACAGTTAACCGAGTGGGGAATTGAACCAATAATAGGTTATGTGGTAGGTTTTTGTGTATTTGTGTTTTCATCAAATAAATTATTTGAAAAAACGCAATATGCTGACTATATCTTCATGGTAATTTCTTTAGGTGTGATAGTAAGTTTAAATGAAATACGTAAAAATGAATTTTTAAAGCTTCATTTTTCAAGAGTTGAATATTTCAAAATAAGAATACTCGAAAACTTAATTGTTTCTAGTGCATTCATCATTTTTTTATGTTATCAAGAAAAATATTTTAATGCAGTTATTCTTCTTATTACTGTTTGTTTTTTGTCGCTAATGAGTTTTAAAACCAAAGCTAATTTTACGTTTCCAACTCCTTTTTACAAATATCCATTTGAGTTTGCTGTTGGGTTTAGAACAAATTATTACATCTACATATTCGCTTATTTTTTGACATTTATGGCTATTAGTGTGCATAATTTTAATTTAGGAATTTTTTCACTGATTGTGGTTATGTTATCCTGTTTAAACTATTATACAACTACTGAAGATAAATTTTATGTCTGGATTTTTTCTAAGTCTCCTAAAGATTTTATTAGATACAAGTTCAAGATCATTTTACTTTATGCAACAATTTTATGTTTGCCAATAATTATAGGTTTATCAGTGTTCTTTTATTCTGAGATTGAAATAATTTTAGTTTTTCAATTTTTAGGAT
>NZ_QKNZ01000101.1:0-2972 GCF_014156605.1 Flavobacterium sp. SOK18b | reverse complement strand
TTGCTAGCCAAACCTTAGCACCAAATTCAACTTCGAACGCCGCAGATTGTGATAGTGAAGGAGTTACTAATGCTCAAGAAATTACAGATGGCACAAACCCATTGAATGCAGATTCAGATGGTGATGGCGTAACTGATGGACAAGAAAAAACAGATAGCACGGATCCAAACGACAACTGCTCGTTACTAATTGCGAGTCAAACTTTAGCACCAAATGCAACTTGGAATGCCGCGGATTGTGATACTGATGGGGTTACTAATGCTCAAGAAATTACAGATGGCACAAACCCATTGAATGCAGATTCAGATGGTGATGGAGTAACTGATGGACAAGAAAAAGCAGACGGTACGACTCCAAATAATAATTGTTCATTACTAATTGCGAGTCAAACTTTAACGCCAATTGCAACTTGGAATACCGCAGATTGCGATGGAGATGGGGTTACTAATGGTCAAGAAATCACAAATGGAACCAATCCATTAAGTGCCGATTCAGACAATGATGGAGTAAATGATGGTCAAGAAGCCACAGATGGAACCAACCCATTGAATGCAGATACCGATGGAGATGGAGTTACTGATGGCAAAGAAAAAACAGACAATACGAATCCAAAAGACAACTGCTCTTTAATAATTGCTAGCCAAACTGTAGCACCAAATGCAACTTGGAATGTTGCAGATTGTGATACTGATGGGGTTACTAATGCCCAAGAGATTACAGATGGTACGAACCCATTGAATGCAGATACTGATGGTGATGGAGTAACTGATGGCAAAGAGAAAACCGATAACACTAATCCAAATAGCAACTGTTCATTACTAATTACTAGCCAAACGCTAACACCAAATGCAACTTGGAACGCCGCAGATTGTGATACTGATGGCGTAACTAATGGTCAGGAAATCACTAACGGAACCAATCCATTAAATGCCGATTCAGACAATGATGGAGTTAGTGATGGACAAGAAGCTACAGATGGAACCAATCCATTGAATGCAGATTCAGATGGAGATGGCGTAACTGATGGTCAAGAAAAAACAGATAGCACGGATCCAAACGACAATTGTTCTTTACTAATAGCTAGCCAAACGCTAACGCCAGATGCAACTTGGAATGCAGCAGATTGTGATACTGATGGGGTTACTAATAGTCAAGAAATCACAAATGGAACCAATCCATTGAATCCAGATTCAGATGGTGATGGAGTAACTGATGGTAAAGAGAAAACGGATACTACTAATCCAAATAGCAACTGTTCATTACTAATTGCTAGCCAAACGCTAACACCAAATACAACTTGGAACTCCGCAGATTGTGATACTGATGGAGTTACTAATGCCCAAGAAATCACTAACGGAACCAATCCATTGAGTGCCGATTCAGACAATGATGGAGTAAATGATGGTCAAGAAGCTACAGATGGCACCAACCCATTGAATCCAGATACAGATGGAGATGGAGTTACTGATGGCAAAGAAAAAACAGACAATACGAATCCAAAAGACAACTGTTCATTACTAATTGTTAGCCAAACCTTAGCCCCAAATACAACTTGGAACGCCGCAGATTGTGATGGTGATGGAGTTACTAATGCCCAAGAAATTACAGATGGAACCAATCCATTGAATGTAGATACCGATGGAGATGGAGTTACTGATGGCAAAGAAAAAACAGACAATACGAATCCAAAAGACAATTGCTCTTTAATAATTGCTAGCCAAACCTTAGCACCAAATGCAACTTGGAACGCCGCAGATTGTGATGGTGATGGAGTTACTAATGCCCAAGAAATTACAGATGGAACCAATCCATTGAATCCAGATACAGATGGTGATGGTGTAACTGATGGACAAGAGAAAACGGATAATACTAATCCAAACGACAACTGCTCATTAGTAATCGCAAGTCAAACGCTAGCACCAAATGCAACTTGGAATGCTGCGGATTGTGATACTGATGGGGTTACTAATGGTCAGGAAATCACCAACGGAACCAATCCATTGAGTGCCGATTCAGACAATGATGGTGTAAGTGATGGTCAAGAAATTACAGATGGAACTAACCCATTGAATGCAGATACCGATGGCGATGGAGTTACTGATGGCAAAGAAAAAACAGATAACACAAATCCAAATAATAATTGTTCATTACTAATTGCGAGTCAAACTTTAACGCCAAATGCAACTTGGAACGCCGCAGATTGTGATGGTGATGGAGTTACTAATGCCCAAGAAATTACAGATGGCACAAACCCATTGAATGCAGATACCGATGGCGATGGAGTAACTGATGGTAAAGAGAAAACGGATAACACGAACCCAAATAGCAACTGTTCATTACTAATTACTAGCCAAACGCTAACACCAAATGCAACTTGGAACGCCGCCGATTGTGATACTGATGGCGTAACTAATGGTCAGGAAATCACTAACGGAACCAATCCATTAAGTGCCGATTCAGACAATGATGGAATAAATGATGGTCAAGAAGCCACAGATGGAACCAACCCATTGAATGCAGATACCGATGGAGATGGAGTTACTGATGGCAAAGAAAAAACAGACAATACGAATCCAAAAGACAACTGTTCATTACTAATTATTAGCCAAACCTTAGCACCAAATACAACTTGGAACGCCGCAGATTGTGATGGTGATGGAGTTACTAATGCCCAAGAAATTACAGATGGAACCAATCCATTGAATCCAGATACAGATGATGATGGTGTAACTGATGGACAAGAGAAAACGGATACTACTAATCCAAATAGCAACTGTTCATTACTAATTGCTAGCCAAACTGTAGCACCAAATGCAACTTGGAATGCCGCGGATTGTGATACTGATGGGGTTACTAATGCTCAAGAAATTACAGATGGCACAAACCCATTGAATGCAGATTCAGATGGTGATGGCGTAACTGATGGACAAGAAAAAACAGATAGCACGGATCCAAACGACAACTGCTCGTTA
>NZ_QKNZ01000100.1:0-1573 GCF_014156605.1 Flavobacterium sp. SOK18b | reverse complement strand
GGGGTTACTAATGCTCAAGAAATTACAGATGGCACAAACCCATTGAATGCAGATTCAGATGGTGATGGCGTAACTGATGGACAAGAGAAAACGGATACTACTAATCCAAATAGCAACTGTTCATTACTAATTGCTAGCCAAACTGTAGCACCAAATGCAACTTGGAATGCCGCGGATTGTGATACTGATGGGGTTACTAATGCTCAAGAAATTACAGATGGCACAAACCCATTGAATGCAGATTCAGATGGTGATGGCGTAACTGATGGACAAGAAAAAACAGATAGCACGGATCCAAACGACAACTGCTCGTTACTAATTGCGAGTCAAACTTTAGCAACAAATGCAACTTGGAATGCCGCAGATTGTGATACTGATGGGGTTACTAATAGTCAAGAAATCACAAATGGAACCAATCCATTAAGTGCCGATTCAGACAATGATGGAGTAAATGATGGTCAAGAAATCACAAATGGAACCAATCCATTAAGTGCCGATTCAGACAATGACGGTGTAAATGACGGACAAGAAGCTATAGACGGCACGAATCCATTGAATGCAGATACCGATGGAGATGGCGTAACTGATGGCAAAGAGAAAACAGATATCACGGATCCAAACGACAACTGCTCGTTAGTAATCGCTAGCCAAACGCTAGCACCAAATGCAACTTGGAATGCAGCAGATTGTGATACTGATGGGGTTACTAATAGTCAAGAAATCACTAACGGAACCAATCCATTAAGTGCGGATTCAGACAATGATGGAGTAAGTGATGGTCAAGAAATTACAGATGGCACCAACCCATTGAATCCAGATACAGATGGTGATGGCGTAACTGATGGACAAGAAAAAACCGATAACACAAATCTAAATAGTAACTGCTCGTTACTAATTGCTAGTCAAACTTTAACACCAAATGCAACTTGGAACGCCGCAGATTGTGATACTGATGGCGTAACTAATGGTCAGGAAATCACTAACGGAACCAATCCATTAAGTGCCGATTCAGACAATGATGGAGTAAGTGATGGACAAGAAGCTACAGATGGCACCAACCAATTGAATCCAGATACAGATGGTGATGGCGTAACTGATGGTAAAGAAAAAACAGATAATACGAATCCAAAAGACAACTGCTCTTTAATAATTGCTAGCCAAACCTTAGCACCAAATGCAACTTGGAACGCCGCAGATTGTGATGGTGATGGAGTTACTAATGCCCAAGAAATTACAGATGGCACAAACCCATTGAATCCAGATTCAGATGGTGATGGAGTAACTGATGGTAAAGAGCAAACGGATACTACTAATCCAAATAGCAACTGTTCATTACTAATTGCTAGCCAAACCTTAGCACCAAATGCAACATGGAATGCAGCAGATTGCGATAGCGATGGAGTTATAAATGCCCAGGAAATCACCAACGGAACCAATCCATTAAGTGCCGATTCAGACAATGATGGAGTAACTGATGGACAAGAAGCTACAAATGGAACCAATCCATTAATTCCAGATACTGATGGCGATGGAGCAACTGACGGACAAGAAGCTACGGATGGAACCAACCCAT